>DAOVSY010000290.1 GCA_030633365.1 Spirochaetaceae bacterium
GAAATGTTTAAAAGACCATTGGTATGAAAAATTTGTTGTAAATTCGTATACAGGTACATAATCAATTGCCGAATTATATTCTCCCTGAATAACAACTGGTCCAGCTCCTTTATCCACCACAATCTCGGGAGTAAAAGGAATACCGCTATAGGCTAAAAGGTTAAAGCCTGCTGTAAAATTACCTGTGTTAAGGAGAGCACTCGATTTTAGAGCATGTCGAACTTCGGTATTGGGCGCTACCCATCCCCCGGTTTCAGAATAATAGCGAGTCCATGCAAAGGCATAACTTATGTCAAAATTCCAATAATCACCTGGAGAAAAGTTCCATCCGAAATCAAATCCGGAAGAATACCCATAAGATGGATCTAATGAAATAAATTGGTCATCCAGATCTGTATAGGAAGTACTCATGGATATACCCGATAAATCATAATACCAGGAGAAATAAGGAGATAGATTTATTGATGATTTTTCAGAAAAACTATAATTAACAAGCCCTGCAGCAGAGACTGCCATTGGAGGTTGATCTGCTGAAGTTTCTGTTCCCAGATCATAGTAAATTTCATCCAGCCGGCGATCTATGTAGGTGAATTCATCAATTACCCCGGGAGACCACCCTGTACTAAGGGCAAAAGTCCACAAATTATGGGAGTAAATAATTTCTCCATCCAAAGCCGGACGAACAGTTCCTGTTAAAGGATACCATAGCAATCCTGTTCCTGTCTGATAATCCAGGCTTTCAGTCTTCCCAATAAATTTTGCATAAGAGTAGGCTGAGTAAAGTAATTCTTCAAACTCAATATTATGATCTGATTGGTCTAGAAAATTTCCCTCGGAATCTTCCAGTAACCAGTTATCTGTGTAGTCTCCTGATAGATCTGAAAATCTATTATTAAATCCGAATAAAATAGATTTATTTTTAGTAAAATCCCATTGTATTTCATCTCCAAATTGATAGGAATTAACACTGGATGTCCACATGTTTTCATAATATATTACTTCCGATTTTTCATCATCAGGTCTATATAAATCAAACTCTCCTGTATTTTTGTATAAAGAACCGAATGCATAAAATGAATTGCTTAAATTGGCAGATGCAGAGTATATCCATTGGATTCCACCGGCAAGGAAATAGGGATTGTAATTTGATTGTAGAAAGGCATCATTAAAAGAAAGATCAAAATTCCACATATCATAAAAACCAAGTATATCCAGAGATAAATAATGATTAGCAGGAGTGTAGGAAAGATTAAGAAGAATATCCCCATAAGATATGCTCATAGGAGTGTCTCCTTCTTCCAGTTCTGATGTACTTTCAATCTTTCCAAAGCTGGTAATTATTGGAAGTACAGTATAGTTCAGTATTGATTGGTTAATGGAAAACAAGCCGTTTATATTTTCAGATAACTTAAAAGAAGTAATACCGGAAATATCCATTATTGATGGTGTTATTGTAAGCTCAAATTGTTCGGAGGATGATTTAGGGGTCATCATGAATACACCTCCAATTCCAGGACCGTATTCTACTGGAACAGCCCCTTTGTAGACATCAATAGAATCTACTGCTTCTACCGGAACAACAGCATCTGGATCAGGGTATCCAAAAGTGTGAGTGTTTGTGGGAATTCGAATGTAACTGTAGTAGTAATTATTCCAGTCACTGTCTCCACCATAAACTGAAATTTCATTGCTTTGATTCATAGAGATTCGTCCTGGAGCACTATTGGTGTCATTGTTTCCTGATCCTGCGGAAATCCCTCCTCTTCCTCCAGTCATAATATCAATTTCTGTAAGAATTCCTGCTTCCTGGGAAAGGGCATCAAATGGATCTGATCTGGTGGAAAGAAGTTCCAGTTCTTCGGATGTAACTCCTTCATTGGCAATTGTCAAAGGATCTTCGTCACTGGCTTTTACAATAATTGTATCCATTTCAATAATTTCAGGTTCCAGGGTTATCAGCAATTTATCGGGAGAAGCGGAAATAAGCTGTTGGAATTCTACAAATCCAGGTGCAATAACAAGAAGTGTATATTCTCCATTTTCAATATCCTCGAATATAAAAGATCCATTTTCTTCAGTAATAAGAATAAGATCGGATTCAATAAGAATAACTGTTGCTGAAGGAACAGGAGGTCCCTCTTGTGAAACGATTATACCGGATATAGATTCTGCAGAAAGAAATGATATTGATATAAAAACTATAAATAATACAATAATATTTATTTTCACTCTAACTCCTGATAACAGTTAACTATAATATATTAAGTCTTTGTAATTATAACCATTAACAGATTCTTAAAAAATAATAACAGCTTGTTATTAGTGTTGATATCAAGTCATAACATCATAATTCCCTGGTATCATTTTTACAATAGAGCGTATTCTTATCAGAAATTATTTTATTCCATTGCTTCAAAGTAGATAAATGTTTAACTTTATATAGCTTAGTAAAATACTAATGTAATAAATAATTCTATATGGGGAAGGTCTAAACAATGACTAAAAAAAATAAAGTTCCTTTTTACAGTCTGTCAATTAATGGTAAACGAATTGCTGGTTCAAAAGGAACTTATATGCCCATTTATGATCCTTCAACAGGTAATATGATTGCTATGGTTGCAGAAGCATCTGACTATGATGTTGATCAGGCAGTCAAAAGTGCTGAGAAATGCTTTTATGGTAATGACTGGAAGGTTATAAACGCAAAAGAAAGAGGTCGATTACTTTATAAGGTTGCAGAAATTATAAGGGGGAAAGCAGATTTTCTTAGCATTATAGAATCCCAAAATGGTGGTAAGCCCATAAAGTCTGCAAGAGGAGAGATTATTGCTGCTGCTGACTGTTTTGAATACTATGCTGGCGCAGTAAATAAATTCCATGGGCAGACAATCCCTGCAGCACAGGATGGAACTATTTTGACTTTTAGAGAACCTCTGGGTGTTTGTGCAATGATAATTCCATGGAATTTTCCTTTTTTAATTACGAGCTGGAAAGTTGCTCCGGCTCTGGCTATGGGAAACAGTATTGTTGTTAAACCAGCAGGTCTTACTCCTCTTAGTGCGTTGGTTCTTTCAGATATAATTACTGAAGCAGGATTTCCTGATGGAGTCATTAATGTTGTCCCTGGCAAGGGCAGTATAGCTGGGGAGGCATTAATAAAGCATCCTCTCGTAAAAAAGATTTCATTTACAGGATCTACTATTGTTGGTAAGCATATTATGAAAACAGCTGCTGATGGAATAAAAAGAGTATCCCTTGAATTGGGTGGCAAATCTGCAAATGTTGTTTTTGCAGATTCAGATTTAGAAAAGTGTATTAATTCTTCAGTTTATTCTGTTTTTGATAATGCAGGGCAGGATTGTTGTTCCAGAAGTAGAATCCTTGTTCAGAAAGAAATATTTGATACTTTTGTTACAAAGTTTGTTGAAGCTGTTAAAAAGTTAAATGTAGGACCTACAGAATCTGAGAATACT
Organism: Spirochaetaceae bacterium; assembly: GCA_030633365.1. Next base: position 3,474 of record DAOVSY010000290.1, read on the forward strand.
GATATTGGCCCTTTAATTAGTTCAGATCATCTTAGATCTGTAATGAATTATATAGAAATTGGAGACAAAGAGGGGGCTAAACGCCTTTGTGGTGGTACTGTTCCTTTTAATGAAGATCTTTCAGTTGGAAATTATTTAATGCCCGCAGTCTATATTGATGTTACTTCAGGTATGCGTATTATGCAGGAGGAAATTTTTGGACCTGTTGTAGGAATTATATCTTTCAAGGATTTTGCTGAGGCTGTTAAGATAGCAAATGACAGCCCCTATGGCCTTTCAGGTTCTGTATGGACCAGAGATATTGGACAGGCTTTACGTTTTACAAGATCCTTTGAAACTGGAATGATTTCAATTAATAGCAGTAGTAGTGTTCATATTGAAGCTCCCTTTGGAGGAATGAAGCAGAGTGGAATAGGACGTGAACAGGGGATGGCGGCTTTAGAACATTACAGTGAATTAAAAACTGTTTATATTGCAAATAATTAAAAATGATTATACTAATAACTGTTTAATAATAAATTATTGTTCTTAGAAGAAATATCCGGAGGAAAAATGGGTGAGGTATCCAGTATATATTTATGTAAAGTCAGGAAAAAACCCAGAATTGAAATAGAAGAAGGAAAATTTCTTGCAGATTTTGGTCTTGAAGGGGATGCTTATTCAGAACACGGTATAGAAAAACAGGTTCCAATTTTCTTTGATGATGGACGGAGCTCTCTTGAAGATGAAGCTATTCCAGGACTGTGCTTTCCAAGATTTCTTGAAACCATAAGAATCCGGGGAATGAATGCTGATATTTTTAAAACAGGTAGTACTATTAAAATAGGTGAAGCTGTTTTTCAGGTTAGTAAAATAAGAAAAAAATGTTATCCTGAATGTAAGATTATTCAGGATAACAGGCATTGTTCCCTTTCCCGGGATGTCCGATTCTGTAAGGTTTTACAGAAAGGGATTATTAGAA
>DAOVSY010000195.1 GCA_030633365.1 Spirochaetaceae bacterium
ATCCTTTTTGCAGGGGCCAGGCTGGTTGCAATTATAGCCTTCTCCAGAGAAAGACCGTTCTTCAGGGCCTTTCTTACTATATAATCCAGATGTCCTTTTTCTTCCATGATATCAGGAGGGACATCATCTGTAACAAAACAAAATAATCCTTCAACATCATAACTCTGCAGATAGTTTACAATCTCCGGAGTAATAGATTTATCCTGGAGCTCCACAAACATTCCATTTGCAAATCGCTGACGCATCCCTTCTATATCCTGAAGACAATGATCTGAATCAATTCCCAGGTAAAGTAATTTAGCCAGCTCCAGATCACGGACAGAAGGGCAGTGCCCCTCGATAGCTGCAAGAGGTGCCTGCTTTTTCATATAATTAATCAGTTTTAGAGTTTTACAATCTTTTTCTTCTGTTACTATTTTAGAAAAATCCCCTATCAGACTGCTGTAGTTCATTACTTCCCCAAGACAAATTATCTCAGGATACTTTTTAACCAGCTCTTCCAGTTCTTTAAGGTCAATTGTTCCTCCACTTGTTTCCAGTTTTTTATTGGTGGAAGGTACTGAGCTTGGAACTCCATAGAAAATATCAATAACAGATCCTTCAGAAACTCTTATCATTTCTTCTATACCGGAAAGGCCGAAGACATTTGCTATTTCATGAGGTTCTGCCACAACTGTTGTAACTCCATGGGGCAGAACTGCATTAGCGAAAACTGATGGTGTGCAAAGGGAACTCTCTATGTGGAGGTGAATGTCTATTAAACCTGGTATAAGGGGTTTATTTTTGCAATCAATGGTTGTAGATGCTGTAATATCAACATCTGCGGATTTACCTACGTACAGGATTTTCCCTTTTAAAACAGCCAAATCGTTTATATTCCACTGTTTTAGGAATACGTTATAGATTTGTGCATTTAAAAATAAGGTATCAACCAGCATATAAATATCCCTGAATATTATTATCTATGAATTGTTTAGTTTGCCTGAAATACAATTTCTTTTAGCAGATTAACTGCCTCAAAATATTCATCCAGTAACAGGTATTCATCTGTACTGTGAATATTGTGCATTCCCAGACCAAACACAAGATTTCTCATGCCTTTGTTATTAAACTGATTACTGTCGCCCCCTCCTGGTGATGAGAGAAAAACAGGTTCTTTTCCCATTGCCTTGCAGGCTTTTGTAAATAAAAGGCAGCTCATTTCTTGTCTGTCAACAGAATATCCATCATACAGATCTTCCCAGAGGACTTCTGCACTTCCACCTGCTTTCATGGATTCTTTAATACATATTTGCTCTATTTTCTTTTTCAGGGAATAAAGAGTTTCCTTTTCAAAACTTCTTGCTTCTCCCTCGATTATGACTTTATCCGGAACGACATTTGTTGGACCTCCACCGGATATTTTGCTGATATTTGCAGTTGATTTTTCATCAAGTCTTCCCGTAGGCAGGGCAGAAACGATACTCCCTGCTATTTGTACTGCATTTATACCATCTTCCGGATTAACTGCTGCATGTGCAGCTTTTCCATTTACAACACATCTGTATTTGGTTTTATAGGGAGCTTTACTAATGGCAGTATAGGGTGGAGTTTCTCCATCAAGATTAAATCCAGTAACAGCTTTAATTCGGTCAGGATCAAAGAAACCGGATCCCAAAGCTCCCTGTTCCTCTTTTATTGTAAATATCAGATCCAGGGGTCTATTCCCTCCCGGATTTTCCATACTCAAAGTAAGTATTTCCAGAGCAGCAGCTATGCCTGCTTTGTCATCGCCTCCAAGAATTGAACTTCCATCAGTTTTAAGTCTATCCTTAGTTTTAATAACAGGAATTTCTTCTACCTCAGGTACTTTGACTGTATCCATATGGGAAGAAAGAAAAAGTCCTTCTCTTTTATTTCCAGGAACTGATATTATCAGATTCCCACAACTCCCATTTAGTTTTATTCCAGCTTTATCCTCATTTACTTCCAGTCCATAATTGACTGCATAATTGCGGATATATTCAGCTACTAAATGCTCATTCCCTGAAGGGCTTGGAATTTTGCAGAGATCAACCAGGATTGAAACTAATCTTTCTTTGTTAACTGCTGCTTGATTTTCAGATTGACTCAAAATTATGAGCTCCCTGATCGTTCAGTATTTTTGCTGCATCCAAAGCTGCCCTTATTGTAATTTTTTCACCAGTCATAAATGCTTTTTCTTTTTCTTCAAGAGATGGCTGCTTTTCAAGCCAGATATTGGAATCACTGGATACAATAGCTCCGGTTTTTACCCCTCTTACAGACCCAAGGATAAATAGTATTGCTGCTTCCTGTTCTGCTGCTTTTACACCACAGGATGTCAGTAATTTATTAAGTTCCGTATCCTGTACATAGTAGGCATCCCTTGTAAATCCAAGACCTGCCTGATAATACTCATTTTCATCTTCAAGTGCCTTAATAAGGGCATTTGTTACATCGAGACTTGCAGCGGCTGGAAATTCCGCAGGAAGATAGGCCCTGGAAGTTCCTTCTCCTCTAAAAGCTGCAGTAATAACAATGGGTGTTCCTATAGGAGTGCCCGGCTGCCGTCCTCCGGCAGATCCTACCCTTATAAAAATTTTTGCTCCTAGTTTTATTAGTTCTTCTATTGCTATAGACGCTGCAGGGCCACCAATTCCTGAGGAACAGACTGTAATTGGAGTTCCTTTATATTTACCGGTATAAACAATGTACTCTCTGTTTTCTGCTAAAAGCTCTGCAGAATCCATTTGTGCCACTATCCTTTTAACTCTTCCAGGATCACCGGGAATTATTATGTAAGGAGCAATATCTCCTTTACCGCAGCGAATGTGTTTTAATATCTCTTTTTTACTCATAGTTTAGTTTTCTCAAGTATAAGTTTTTCAGGCTCTATGCTGATATACCTGAACTCCTCTGATTTATTATATTTACCAATCATTTCTGCCCTTAATTCTGTTTCCGTAAAACTAACTGAAAACTGTGTGCTGTCTCCCTGAAAGTTTTTGTAATTTATAGTAACTGGAAGTGAATTGTTTTTTTCTTTGGTAATCAATTTAGTGTCATGGGGTCTGAAAAAAAGATTTACAGAATCTCCAATATCCAGATCCTGGTTATTTCTTTCTGATACATTTAGAATATGTTCATTAATACTAATTTCATAAATATTTTTTTCTCTGGATTTAACTGTTCCTGACAGAGAATTATCAAAACCCATAAATTTTGCAACAAAAGATGTTGAAGGTTGTTCAAATATAGTTTCAGGTGTACCAATTTGTTCTATTAAGCCTTCATTCATAACAATAATCTTACTGGAGAGGCTAAGTGCTTCAATCTGATCATGTGTAACATAGATCATAGTTATTCCCAGCTGATGCTGAAGCCGGCTAAGCTCTGCTCTCATTTCATCTCTAAGTTTTGCATCCAGATTTGAAAGTGGTTCATCAAGAAGAAGTAAATCGGGTTCGATTACAACTGATCTGGCAAGGGCCACCCTTTGTCTCTGTCCTCCGGATAGATGTGCCGGCAGTCGGTCTTCAAATCCTGTTAATGAGACAAGTTCCAGTACAGCACTTACCTTTGTTTTTATAAGAGATTTTTCCATTTTTCGTCTTTTGAGTCCATAAGCAACATTTTCAAATACTGATAGATGTGGGAAAAGAGCATAATTCTGAAATACAAGGCCGATATTACGTTTATTAGGAGGAATCTTTGTGTAATCCTTGCCTCCTATTATAACTGATCCTTTCTCGGCAAGTATAAAACCTGCAATAGTTCTTAATGTGGTGGTTTTACCGCATCCGCTGGGGCCGAGCAGGGATAATAATTCCCCTTTCTCCACAGATAAATTAAAATCTTTAAGAACAGGAGAACCTTTAACATACCCTGCATCAATATTTTTAAGTTCAATAAATGCCATTCTATCTCCTATTAAAAATCAATCACATGTATTTCGAGATACCAAGAACTTTCTCGGCACTCTGGATGATAATTACTGTGAAAACAATAAGAATACTCGATAATGCAGCTATAGTTGGATCAAAGTAGTATTCCATGTAAACGAGCATCTGTATTGGTAGTGTTGAAACTCCCGGACCTGTCAGAAAAAGTGAAATTGGAACATTGTTGAAGGATGTAATAAATGCCAGTATAAATGCAGCTATTACTCCGGAACGTATATTTGGCAGCACTACGACCAGAAATGAATGCAGCGGAGATGATCCCAGGCTGACAGCTGCTTCCTCAACATAAGGGTCAAAGTTCCTAAGAGATGCAGATACAACCCTTACTGTATAAGGAAACAGGATTGCAGTATGTCCCAGGTACAGTCCCATTATTACAGGCATTCTTGTATAATAAATGAAAAATCTTAGAAGAGCGAATCCAACTACAAGTCCAGGTACAATTGCCGGGGCAGAAAAAAACAGTTCAACTTTTGATTTCCCCGGAAAATTATGTCTGACCATTGCATATGCTGCTGGTATACCCATTACCAGTGCTGTAAACGTAGCAGCAAGACCGGTTTTAAGGCTGATAAAAAATGTTGTCCGGAACATTTTAATGGTAAATGCCTTATCGTACCAGGTAAGAGCAAATCCCTTTGGAGGGAATCTCATAATAGTTTCACTTCCGAAAGAAGCAATAATAATTACCAGGAAGGGTCCCAGAAGAAATATAAACATAATTATTAATATGGCTGTAAAAAGTTTATTGTTTCTCATAGGTTTCTGGGCCTCAACATACGGAGAGAGTTATATAAAATAAGTGTTGTTACAATCATAACAACTGCAATTACAGTGGCTCCTTCCCAGTTCATCAGAACCAGGGCTTCCTGACGCATAAGGGTGGACAGAGTCAGAACCTTTGAGCCTCCCAAAATTGCAGGTGTTACATAGGCTGTTATACATCCTGTAAAAACAAGAGTTACTCCCATAATCAGTCCATCGAAGGATAAAGGAACAAGAACTCTGAAAAAGGTTCCTGATTTTCCTGATCCCAGACTTAGGGCCGCTTCCTCAACCTCTTCCGGTATATTTTCCAGTGCACTTACCAGGGTCAGAACCATAATAGGCATGAACAGCTGAAGTAGTCCAGCTACTATTGCACCTTCAGTATACATCAATCTAAGAGGCTCACTGGTAATTCTGGTAGCAGCCAGGGTCTGGTTGATAAGACCAAATCGCCCCAGAATAACAATCCAGGCAAATGTTCTTGCTACAGGGCTTGTCATTAGCGGGAGTATTACAAGTGACATCATTACCGATTTTTTTCTTGTTGTCATCTTTGTAATTATATATGCACTGGGATATGCAACTAACACTGCCAGTGGTGTAACTATCAACGCAATTTTTAGAGTACGAAGATATACAAAATGAAACTGTTTACTTGTTAGTACTTCTGTGTATCTTAGAACTGTTAGACCTCCGTCCTGTCCCTGGAAACTTTCAGTAAAAACAAAAATCAGAGGAAGCACAAAAAAGAAAAGTAAAAATATCGAACCCGGCAGAAGCAGGAGAAGCAGAGTTCTTCTAATATTGATCTGATTCATTAAGCAGCTCTTTCAAAGATATTTTAAAATCTATCCCGGGAGTTTAGCCCCGGGATAGTATGCTGTATGTTATTTTGTAAAAATGGCATTCCATTTATCAAGCCATTCAGCCTCTACATCTGCCATTTCTTTAAGGTCAAAAAAGTTTAATTTACTTATCAGCTCATCACCATAAGTCAGGTTTGCAGCAATATCAGCAGGCAGTTTTATGTCATTTCTAACAGGGCTGTCTACTAAATCCATTGCTTCTGCCAATTGAACTTCATAAGAAAGCATATGGTCTATAAACAGGTGAGCCAGCTCTTCGTTCTTTGTTCCTGCAGCA
>DAOVSY010000455.1 GCA_030633365.1 Spirochaetaceae bacterium
CGCATATTATTATCATGTTTTGGAATATGTCCGCCTAAAGAAGCTGTAAAACTTGTTTGGCACCCTGCACCGGTAGCAAGTTCAATAAGAGGAGTAAGACCTGCAGCAACACAGATTGTATCAACTTCAAATTCTTTTTCAGTCCCGGGAACAGACTGCCAGTCTTTATCAAGTTCACCAATAACTACCGACTCCACATGATCCTTTCCTTTGGCTGAAAGGACTGTATGTGAAGTAAAAAAGGGTACTCCAGCCCTTCGGATTTTTGCTGTATGTACACCATACCCTCCAAGTTCAGGAGAAGCTTCAACTATAGCGGCAACCTCTGCTCCAGCCTGCATCAACTGATAAGAAACTATAACTCCGACATTTCCGGAACCAATCATAAGAATTTTTTTTCCAGGTAGAACACCATGTAAATTTATCATTGTCTGAGCCGCACCGGCACCTATAACTCCCGGCAATGTCCATCCTGGAAAACTAACAGCATTTTCGGTGGCACCAGTAGCTATTATTATTGCTTTTGCCTTAACTAAACGGGATTTTTTAAGGTTTTCAACAACCCAAAGCTCACTACCTTTGTAAATACCGCAAACCTGGGCATTTAACCAGACCTCAATATTTAACTGCTCTGCTTCTGCAAGAAGTTCCTCTCCTATATGGATTCCCCGGGTTCCGGCCCTGTGTTCTTTTGATCCAAAAAATTTGTGAATTTGCTTGAACAACTGTCCGCCGGGTTTTGCATTTTCATCAATCAGTAAGACTTTAGCTCCGGCTTTTGCACATTCGATAGCTGCAGTTAACCCTGCAGGACCGGCACCAACAATTGCAATATCAGTCTCTGTCATTACCAACCCCCTGGCCCCAGTGACCTATTCCCTGCTGAGTTTCTATCACCATACCTTCTTCGACAGGTGTAACACAGGTACGAACATTAGGAACACCATTAACAATCATTACACAATCGGTACAACGTCCAATTCCACAGTATAAACCACGGGGTTCATGGCGATCATTGGTATATCTAAAAATTTCCTTTCCATTGGCAATCAATGCTGCGGCTATCATCTCTCCATCACGGGCAGTCATTTTTTCATCATCTACATATATCGAAACGTCTTTTACAGTCTTTAAAGGACCAAGTATTGGATGATCAATTATCCTCGACATCATTCTCTCCTGAACTAAATACATCTATTTTTACCGGTCTTACTGGCGGACGTGAATTAACAGGCATAACTTCACTTAGAGGCAGGCCGGTATTTTGTGAAATTATTCTGGCAATAAGCTTTGAACAGGTTCTGCTTTGACAAAGTCCCATCCCGGCACGACTTGCCCTTTTAACTTCGTTTAAAGTAGTACATCCCTCTTCAATGGCCTTTTCTATTGAACCAAGGGTAATTTCCTCACATCTGCAGATTAAAAGATCTTTATTTTGCTCCATAGGACAACCTCTCTGGTGATAATTCCATTATCTTATCCGGAACTTTATTGCCGCAAACATAGTCACTCAGAAGTTTTCCTGTTATTGGAGCAAGAGCTATTCCATCGCCCTCATGCCCTGCAGCTATAAAAAGACCTTCCATTCCCGGCCATGACCCCAAGAGCATTTTCCCGTCTTTTACTGCCGGACGAAACCCTGCAATGTGACGAATTATATGAACATTTTTCATTAATGGGACAATATCCCCTACCTGGGAGCCAAGTGCATTCAGAGCCTCATAAGTTGCTCTTTTATCAAACCCAACTTCTTCCCGGGTACTTCCTATAAGATAGTTACCATGAGATGTTCTGGTAAATGAAAAACCCAGGCCTAAAGAAGAACTGGCATTATCCAATTCGTTATCTACTTTCAATTCCGGACGAAGTTTTGTCACCATATAATCTGCAGTCCAAAGGTTTGTTTCACCTACAGCTGGAATTTTCTCTGTAATTAGAAGCTGTCCTTTTTTAGGATTTATTGGTATATCAATTCCAAATAGTTTTCCTACTTTTCCTGACCATGCTCCGGAAGCAATTACAATATTGTCTGCTTTTATTTCAGCGCCTGAATCAGTTTTTACCTTCCAGGTATTATTACCAGCTCTTTCTATACCAGCCAGACCATCTCTGTACTTAATATCCATCCCCAGCTTTTCCCCCGCTTCAGTAAAACCTTTCATTACAAGCATAGGGTAAACCTGGGAATCATCTGCACTGTAGGTAGAAGCAATATACTTTGGATTTATATTAGGCTGACGCTTCATTGTCTCTTTCCGGTCAATAATACTTACATTTACACCATAAGCTCTTTGACCCTGAACAAATTCTTCCATTATAGATAAATCCCGCTGGTTTTCAATAAGAATCATACCACCAAGCTGCTTGAATCCAAAATCATATCCAAGCTCAGCTTCCAGGCTACGATAAAGTTCAAGACTCTCCATAGATAATTCAAGAGTAACACCAGCTTTTTTGGACTGAAGCAGAATCATATCATCACAAGCACCGGAACTACCCGCTCCAAATTCGGACTGGTCTAAAACGAGGACCTTACTGCCGCTTTTGCTTAAATAATAACCACAGGATAAACCAATGATACCACCTCCAATAACGATGGTTTCATATTGTTCTTTCATTTTATATTCCTCTCATAAGCAACTTAACACACTATTTTTGAAAGTGCCTGTGCATGCATTGTTTCTGCAATTTGTACAGCATTTAATGCTGCGCCCTTTCTGAAATTATCTGCAACAACCCACATATTTAGAGAATTTCCAGCTGTGGGATCCCTTCGAATTCTCCCTACAAAAACTTC
>DAOVSY010000274.1 GCA_030633365.1 Spirochaetaceae bacterium
AAACTGATTCATTTTAGAAAGGGGGAGTGTAGTTTTTGCTGCAAGAGATTTAACTTCCTCCGTATTATCCACAACCACAAAATGCCAGGGTTGAGAGTTACATGCTGATGGAGTTAACCGGGCAGCTTCCAGGCAACTTAGAATTTTTTCTTTTTCTACAGGAGTAGTTTTGTACTTTCGCACACTGAATCTTTTATTGGCAAGTTTATGAAAGCTCATACTACAATCTCCTCCAGAGCATTTGTCCGGAACTATAACTGACATCAATTAGTTTTTCATCAAGAAGATAAGCCAGGATTGATCTGATAGTGCTGAATATTAGAACATACTGATTTGCATTTAGCTCTATTTTATAATGATTAACAACCCTGGACAATATCTCTTCTGATATTCTTTGTTTATCTGCGGAAGCCAGAACAACATCAATATTTTCTTTTATTTTATGTTTGTTATAATCAACAAGATCTCTGAATTCTGTCAGTTCAACTGGGTTCCCATGGCTTGGAACAAAAATATTATCTTCCCTTTTTTTTAACATCTCCAGAGTCTCCAGATGTGACCCGACATCATAAAGAAAGTGTATATGATACTTCGAGAGAATCTCCTTTGATATAATACTATCCGCAGTAAACATAACATTATCCGGTGTCTGAACAGCAATCATATCAAGAAAGTGTCCTGGAAGGGGTAAAGCTTTTAATTGTGTATCCAGAATTAAACTATTATTAGGGATAATATCAGTTACAGTTGAAGCCTTTGCCAGTAAAAATTTATTTCTTAGACGCCTGTAAGGAAAACCGCCGTTTAATATAGTGGATTCCATAATTGGATTCTCTATAAGAGGGGCTTCCATTGCCGTTGCAGCAATTCTGCAATTAGTACGTTTTTGAAGGAACTCATTGCCTCCGACATGGTCTGCATGGGAGTGGGTATTTACAATAAGGGATAGTTCAAGATTATGTTCTTTTAGAAGTTTTAGAATCTGACGACCTGCTTCTTTGTCGTTGCCGCTGTCTATTAGGATTGCTTTGTTGTTCTGGATAAATAGGCCTGCATTTGCAGGGGAGGGGATGTAATAGGTTGAATTTGAAAGCCGGGTTAGGGTTAGAGGGGGCATTTAGTTATCCCGTTTTTAAAAGTCACTAATTTTTTTTCCTGACAACTCTACTGATATCTTAAATTCCGGCCATAGATATCCATTGTATGAATATAAAATAGGATTCAGACTGAAACTTATTTCACTATTGCTGTTTAATATATATCTGTACTTTGATTCCAGATAAATTGAAAAACTAGTCGAATCATATCCTTCAAGTGAAGAATCTCTATAATATGGAGTAGTAAAAAGATTTACATCAGAGTTGAAATTCAAATAAGTAAAACCTGCAATTACTTTAATATTATTCAATGGTTCAAGATCTGCTTCACCTTCAACCCACAAAGTCCCCGGCCCGTAGGGACTGGTCAGAGGCATCCAGAAATATCCCTGCTGGGTTTGATAACGATAAATAGCTCTGGAAAAATATGAACCCTTCCAGTTATCATATGCATAATAATTGCCCCAAAGATAATGAGTAGTCCCAATTTCTAACTTAGATGACAGATTCAGATTCTCCATCCACCCAGGTACATAGGAAACACCAAATAAATATGCACCTATAGTTGGTACTGGACTATCCGGTTTATCCACAAGATCACCTATATTGATATCATCCCATGCTGCCTGTCCATAAAGAGAAAGACCTGGCACCAAGGCATATCCTGCATCAAAAACCAGGTTCATATTATTGGAACCAAGTACGGCATTATGCCAGATAAAAACAGGAAATATATCTCCTATTTGTATAGTATTATTTTCTCTTGCAACTACAATAGAAGATGTAAAGCCAAGTCGCAGTTTTTCCCATCCCAGAACAAATCGATGCATACTATTAAGTATCAATGTATTTTGAAATGAATAATCAGTCAAATCCCCAGCTATTTTAAGAAATGTATTTCCATTATCATCCAGAAACGTAACAGCCCCATATTCTGAGTCTACTCCCAATGAATTTGTAAGAAAAAGCATTCTCTCATCATCAGTAATACGACTGTCAATGGTCCCGAAATATGATGTCATTGTAAGAGGCCCAACTTCATATCGATATGTAAAGGTATCAAGCCAGGGAAGTCTTTTACTGGGAAGGAATGTAGAAAAACGGGCATCCCCATAGTGAACAGGGGTACGACCAAAACGAAACTCAAAATTCCCGGTTTTCCATGCAAGATATCCCTTACGGACAAAATAGTTATCGAATGTTACAGGAACATCGGAAGGAGACAATAGCATATTGGTATTTACTATTATTTCCGGTTGATACTCCCGTTTAAGACCAAGAGATATATTTAAACCTGACTCACCCTGAACACCCGCTGATAAGCCCAGATATCCAACATCAGGGAAATTAACAAAGCGGTTATAAAAATCATTTGGATATCGGGTATGCTCCAGATCGGTATCCGTATCCGGAATGTATGTTTCACCTTTTATATAGACAGAAGGATTCAGACTGTATTGGTATCCGCTTATAACCCTGCCTTTTTCAAAATTCAGGCTATTTATATAAATACTTATTTGATTACGAATTTTCCGGTTATCAGTTAAGCGGAATAACCTTAATGCATAGACATCAAGGTCAGCCAATGATAATGGATAGGAAGCATCAGGGAAAATGACACCTGCCTTTGTATAAAGAAGAACCAGCTCTGAAACTTCAGAATCATCGGGCATAAAAACTGAAAAAGAAAATACCGTAATAGAACTTAGGGAAAGAAATATAACAGAAATAATTAATTTTCTAAATAAATTGAACATAGCTGCCCTTTTTATAATGATGCTCAAATCCAATAAATAGTTTGTATATAGATGCTAATGTTTATAAAAGTATCCCTCACATTTCCCATTTAAATAGATTTATAGTACCCTATGTACTCAAGAATACCCTCTTTAATTTTTGTTTTAGGGGAGTATCCAAAATAGTTTTTTGCTTTTTCTATATCAGCAAATGTCCTGTTTACATCTCCAGGCTGCATAGGCTGCATATCCAGAGTGGCCTTCTTTCCCAAAGCATTCTCAATGGTCCGGACCAGAGATTTCAAAGTGGTTGTCTGATTTTCCCCAAGATTAAAGATTTCAAAACAACCCTCTTTCTGATCAACCAGCCATTCCATACATTTTTCAATTCCAGAAGTAATATCATCTATATAGGTATAGTCTCTCTCTGTTGTTCCATCACCATAGAAAGGTATTGGTTCTCCCCTGTCAATCATGCTTGTAAATTTTGCAATAGCAAGATCAGGTCGCTGCCTTCTACCATAAACTGTAAAAAATCTTAAGTTAGCAATTTTTTGTCCATGGAGTTTAGCAAAACTGTGACTCATTAATTCACAGGCCTTTTTAGATGCAGCATAAGGGCTTATAGGGAAATCTACGTTATCCTTTTCAGAAAATGGCACAATTTTATTATTTCCATAAACAGAGGAAGAGGAGGCAAGAATTATATTTTTAATTCCATTCTTCCTTGCTGCTTCAAGAATATTTACAGTTCCTTCAATATTGTGTTTTGTATAGCCAACAGGATCAAGAATTGAAGGGCGAACTCCCGCTTTGGCTGCAAGATGAATAATTAATTCAATATTATTTTCACTAACAATTTTATCAAGCTTATCACTATCCAGAAGATCCATTTCATAAAAAGTAAAATCAGAATGTTTCAGAAGACCTCTGATATTTGTCTCTTTAACAGATCTATCGTAGAAAGGATCAAAATTATCAATTCCAACAATGCTATTGGATCCAATTAATGAGTCTGCCAGATTAGATCCGATAAACCCGGCAGCCCCGGTAATAAGAAGTCTCATCCCCGGCCAACACCTTCATAAGTAAAACCGCTTTCCCGGACAAGATCATAATCCAGGAGATTTCTGGTGTCCAGAATAATACTCCCTTTCATTAAAGATTTTGCCTTTTCAAGATTCAGATTTCGGTATTCATTCCATTCCGTAACAAGAACAAGGGCATCCGCTCCCTTTAAAGCATCAAATTCAGATTTACAATACTGAATCTGAGGATATATTTTTGAAAAATTCTCCATTGCCTGGGGATCATGAGCCTGAATTTTACCACCATTTTTCAATATACCTTCTACAATATTAAATGCAGGAGTATCACGAATGTCATCTGTTTCAGCTTTAAAAGCCAGACCCAGAACAGCAATAGTCTTATCAGAAAAATCTCCCATCAGCTTTTCCAGTTTTGTAACCATCCAGTCTTTTTGCCGGTCATTTGCTTCTATTACAGACCGGATCAGACTCATATCTACTCCAAACTTATCACCCGTTTGAACCACAGCCATAGTATCTTTAGGGAAGCAGCTCCCGCCATAACCAGGTCCCGGATGAAGAAACTTAGGGCTTATTCTACCATCCATACCCATTGTTTTAGCAATTGTATGTATATCGGCACCAACTATCTCTGCAAGATTTGCCATCTGGTTTATAAAGGTTATTTTTGTAGCAAGAAAAGCATTGGAAGCATATTTTATAAGTTCCGCTGTTTCCAGACTGCACCAGACAAAGGGAACAGTTATAAGATTAAGAGCTCTGTAGACCTCAAACATAATTTCTTTTGATCTTTCGGATTC
>DAOVSY010000295.1 GCA_030633365.1 Spirochaetaceae bacterium
CAGAACCCACTTATGGATATCTCCCGGGGATCTCCAAAAATATGGGCAGCATCTATAGTTTATATTATAGCCCGTTTAAATTTTCTATTTGACGACGAGAATGAAGAATTTATCTCTTATGATGAGCTATGTGATTATTTTGATGTTAAAAAATCTACTATAGGAAGTAAAGCTACACTAATTGAAAAAACATACGGTATAGTTTTTGCTGATAAAAACTATACAAAACCATCAATTATAAAATCCTTTGAGTTCTACAGCACTCCGGAGTGTTTTATTTAAGCCGGCTTTAAGGATTGAACCAGCTGAAGTACCAGCTAAATTACCAGGGAAAACATGTTCTTAGTCTATGCGTTAAGGACTTGCAGGGCGCGCAGCGGTCCCGAAGGGACGGAACCCCGGAATGGCCTGACCCTGGGTAAGGGTGAACCTTGTGTTCACCCTTATTCAGGGGAACGCCCAAAATCGAAGCTTAGGAATTCAGCTTCATTATTTGCTCATATACTTCTTTGACAATAGTATCTATAAGTTTTCTTTCATCATTTACAGGAGCCTTTGGGGGTGCTACTAATTCTGATAACTGAGAATCAGACAGAGCTCTCTTAGGTCCTAATAATTCTGTATAAAGTGTAATTTTTGCAGAGGCCTCCAGAACCTCAATTCTATCAAAGGCTTTTAAAAGAGTATCACCTACAGTTAATACTCCATGATTAGACATTAGTACGATATTTGCATTTGCAGTGGCTTCTGACACAATTTTAGCCAGATCACTGCTGCCCTGCTTAGCATATTGGGTAAATACAGGATTACCAAGAACCGCAGCTGATTCTGCAATGAGTGCTGTATTAATTTTCATTTCTGAAGCTGTAAAACTACTGGCTGTAACAGGGTGTGCATGAACAACTGCTTTTATGTCAGGACGCATATTATGAACAGCAATATGCATAGAAGTTTCTATACTGGGTTTAAGTTCAGGAGTAAGGTTTTCTCCTTTAAGAGTTATTAAACCTATCTGTTCAGGCTGGATTCTACCTTTATCCAGACTGGAAGGTGTTATGCATATCAAATCCTTATTTATTTTTTGACTTACATTCCCACCGGAACATGTTGTTAAATTTTTATCGTATAATCGCCGCATAAAGTAAGCTACTTCTTCACGTTCAGAAAAATATTCCATTGTTAATACTCCCTATAATTGATCTATTGACTATTCCCTGGATCAACAGATCTATAAGAATAGAACAGAATCAATAATCATGCCAGATACTTAACTATATTTATTAATTTTTACTATTTCATCA
Organism: Spirochaetaceae bacterium; assembly: GCA_030633365.1. Next base: position 1,302 of record DAOVSY010000295.1, read on the forward strand.
GAAGCTTGTAATATTGGTAAAAGAGATTTCTGATCCTTCATCAACCATGTCAAATACAAACTTTCAACTATACATAGTGCAGTCAATCTCTTTGAAATAACTTCTCCGCTATCTGTTCTTGAAAAAGCAGCTGTTTGTAAAACAATATCAGATTTCTTTGTTAGAATTGAGACAGGATAATTAGTAATGGAAATAATTGTTGCCCCTTTTTCACTCGCTGTTTTAACAGTATTTATTAATGGTGCGGTTCTGCCCGAATGCGAAATAGCAACAAGAACATCCCCCTGTTCCAGCTGAGAAGCATATATTAACTGAGTATCTGGATCGGGAGAAAAATAAGTATGTTTTCCAGCACGTATAAATTTTTGTTGTGCTTCCATTGCTACTATTACTGCGTCTCCAAACCCTGAAAAAGCTATCCTATTAGATTCTGATATACAATTAGCTGCTTTGTTGAAACTATCTTTATTAAGAATATTCAAAGTATCATCCAGAGCAGAACTGGAAGATTCAAAAACTTTCTTTAGAATATCTACAGCTGAATCATCCTGGGAAATATTATCGTATTCTATAGAAATTTCATTCTTGGAAAGAGCGATAAAATCCCTTTTTAGTTCAGGATATCCATCATATCCAAGTCGTTTAGAAAACCTAACAATTGTTGCTTCACTACAACCGGCTTTTTCTGCAAAATCTGCAACAATCATAAACGGAATATCTTCCGGGTTCTCTAATAAATAATTAACAGCTTTTTTCTCAGCTGTTTTAAGATTACCGTAAACTGCATGAAGGCTGATTACACATCTATGAGGGATTTTTGATAAATTTTTGCTATTCATTTTAAATGTTCCTCATTAAAAGTATTAGAACCGATTAAATATTCCTAAAAATCTTCTCTTTTCCTTCTAAATTGTAACATCTTTCTAATTCTGATAGTAGGTTATTTTGAATTTAATTATATTCTCCAAATTCACTCACAATAAACCTCTCTAAAACAATTGAATGTTTCAAAGAGGTGAGCCTATCAACTTTATTTCCAGGGGTAATTTTCTAAATTTTCATTATATTACGGCGTTCTAATTTTTTAATTTCAATATTCCTCATACTATCAAGAAATACAGCAAAGAAAATTATACCTGCCATTACCAGAGGTTGTATATAAATATCAATATCAGCAAATATTAACCCCGCCTGTATCATCTGTATCATAATAGTTCCAAGAACTGTACCCGGAAAAACTGTTCCTATGCCACCAAACAGACTTGCACCCCCGAGAACAGCTGCAGCAATTGCATCGAACTCATCCCCGGATCCAAAATTAGAATTAACCCTTCCTATTTGTGTTATTGAAACAAATCCTGCCAAAGCTGCAAGGACACCACTAATTATATAAACATGTGCAATGAGGGGCTGACTTTTTATCCCTGCCTTTTCCGCAGAGTCAGCACTGTTTCCTACAGCATACAACTGTCTTCCTGGTTTTGTTTTTCTTAGATATACAGATGCAACAATTACCAGAAGAGAAAATATAAAGACCTGCAAAGGTATAAATCCAAAAACTTTAACTGTACTCATCATAGTTATTGAATCCGGAAAATTTACAGATTTTGATTTTGTTATAAATAACGCTATACCGTGTCCAATTGACATTGTAATAAGTGTAGCAATAAAGGGAGCCAATTTTAAACGTGTAATTGTAAAGGCATTGAACAACCCAACAGCTGCACCGACAAGAAGAGAACCAGTTAGTGCAATTAAAAATGGAAGTTCCAAATTATTCAGAAGTAAACCAAAAACAACCGCTGATAGATACATTGTAGAACCTACAGATATATCTATTCCACCTGTTAAGAGTACAAAAGTCATTCCCACAGCTAGTATACCAATGTAAGAAGCACTGCCCAGAATATTTTCGAAATTCTTCAATGTAAGAAATCTTGGAGCAATCAAACCAAACATAAGAAATAACAAAACAAATAAAATACCCGTTGTATGATGAAGAATGAATTGTTTAATTTTAAGCGTCTTCATTTTTTAATTCTCCCTGATTATTTTTATCAGCAGTTTCCTGTCTAAACGCTGCACGTATTATCTTTTCCTGATCAAACTCATGTTTTTCAAAAGTACTTATAATTTCCCCTCTACTCATAACTATAATCCTGTCACAAATCCCGATAAGCTCTTCTGCTTCGGAAGAAATAACAAGAATACCTGAACCCTCTTTTGCCAATTTATGAATAATTGTATAAATCTCAAACTTAGCACCTATATCGATTCCTCTTGTAGGCTCATCCATAATAAGTATCTTTGGCTTATTTAGAAGCCATTTACCAATAACAACTTTCTGTTGATTCCCACCAGATAAACTTTTTACCAGCTGCGAATTAATATCTACGGCCTTAAGCTTGAGTAATTCTGATGTTATTTTTGATTCTTTACGAAGCTTTTTAACGTTAATGGCTTTTATAATGGAACTTGAAAATGAGGGCAATGCTACCAGGCCAAGATTATCAACAATTGGAAGATCCATTAATAATCCTTCCTCTCTCCTGTCCTCAGTAACAAACGAAAGTCCCTGTTCTATTGAATGAAGAGGATTTAGTTTTTTCAATGCAACACCATCAATCTCAACAGTTCCTTGTGTATAGTGATCCAATCCAAATATCATTCTCGATAATTCAGTTCGCCCGGAACCCATAAGCCCAAATATCCCAAGAACTTCACCTTCTTTTACCTGAAATGAAATATCCTTGACCATTCCTGGCTGTGTCAGCTCCGATATTGTAAGCAAATTATTATACTTAATTACATTCTCTTTTTCAGGATATAATTGATTTATATCCCGACCGACCATTAAAGAAATCATTCTATCTATAGGGGGTACTATTGTTTCTCCGGTATCAACAACTTTACCATCCCTCAAAATCACAAGATCATCAGTGAGAGTAATTACATCTTCAAGAATATGTGAAATATAAATAATTGCTTTTCCTTCTTCTTTAAGTTTAGATATTATCAAAAATAGTTTTTTTGTCTCTTTAGCAGTAAGTGAAGTTGTAGGTTCATCAAACAATATTATATTTGCATTTGTAC
>DAOVSY010000137.1 GCA_030633365.1 Spirochaetaceae bacterium
CATGCTGGAGATGAACTTCTAATTCTTACAGCTAAAAGACTACGGGATAGTTTACGTGACAGTGACAGAGTTTATAGATTTGGCGGTGATGAGTTTGTTATTTTAATACGAAGTATTAAAAACAGGAACCAGGCAGCTACAATAGCAGGGAATGTTCTTAATGAAATAAGAAAAATCTATACCTTAAAATCTTTACCTAATAAACCCAGGGTAAATATTGGCGTTAGTATAGGAATCTCAATTTTACCTGATAATGGATCTGATATTGATACTGCTACTAAAAATGCAGACCTCGCTATGTATAAAGCTAAGGACACTGGTAAAAACAGATTCATTTTTTATAGTGAAGACCTAAATGCTGTTGCCAGTAATCGTTGGAATATTGAGCAGGGTATGAAGATAGCTATTACTAATGGTGAAATACAAATGTATTATCAGCCAATTATAAATGAGAAGGGTAAAATTAAGGCAGTTGAATCTTTAATTAGATGGTTTCATCCAATAAAAGGTTATATTTCTCCGGAAAAATATATTCCTATAGCTGAAGAAACCGGATTTATTATAACAATGGGAAACTGGATACTTGAACGATCCTGTAGAGATCTTAAAACAATAAATTCCACAACCTGGGGGAAGGATCTTTATGCATCAATAAATCTATCAGCCAGACAGTTTGATCATAAAGATTTAATAAAAACAATTTCCAATGTAATAAAAAGGACTGGTGTTAATCCTGATCATCTTAGATTTGAATTAACAGAAACAAGTATAATGAGTGCTCCTGAAAGGGTAAGAAATATAATGATATCTATTAAGAAATTATATCCGGGAATAAAATTTGTTATAGATGATTTTGGTACAGGATATTCATCTTTAAGTTATCTCTCTGATCTTCCTGCAGACAGTTTGAAGATTGATTTATCATTTGTATCGAAATTATTTGAGAAAAATAATCAAAAAATTGTTAATTCGATTCTCAATCTTGCTGAGAGTCTTGAATTGGAAGTTGTTGCAGAAGGAATAGAGGATAATGCACAAAGTGAATATTTTATAAATAAAAAATGCAATTCTCTTCAGGGCTTTTTATACAGTAAGGCTCTGAGTCTTGGTGATTTACATGAATATGGTCAAAAAGAGTAGGTAAAAAAATTATGACCTTTTAGATCTAAGTTCCGAAGCTTCTGCAAATTGTTCACGTATCCAGGCTTCATCAATTAGCCCCCTTTCCAGTTGGGAGCTAATATTCTCGAGATATTTTTCTTCCAGATTATAAAGTTCAGCCTCTAGTTTCCCTGACCAAATCTTAGTAGTAATTTCTAATGGAGTCTCACTAAATGATAGAATACTTATTGTTTGTTGATATGAAATAAACCATCTTATATCATCAATTTCAAGCCTGTATTCTATCATTAAGTCCTGTATTAGTTTATTCATTTTGTTTATCGAGTCTTTTTCTGTCATGAGCGGATAAAGCCACTTTTCTTATTCTTATACTTTTTGGAGTAACCTCTACTAATTCATCATCTCTAATAAACTGCAGGGCTCTTTCCAGAGTCATAGGTAAAATTGGTGAAAGAACAACTGCTTCGTCTTTACCGGAAGCACGCATATTTGATAGTTTCTTGGTTTTAGTAGGGTTTACGTTTAAATCACCTTCTTTGTTATGTTCCCCAATAACCATCCCTTCATATACCTTATCTCCGGATGTAATAAACATATTTCCTCTTGGTTCCAGATTAAATAATGCATATGGAACAGCAGTACCAGCTCTGTCTCCAACAAGACTACCGGAATATCTATTCAGGAAATCACCTTTGTATGGTTCATAACCTGCAAAAGAAGAATTCATTATTCCAGTTCCTCTTGTGTCAGTTAGAAATTCATCTCTATATCCTATAAGCGATCTGGCTGGTGTTGAGAATTCTATCTGTACTCTTCCATTTTCATGATTTGTCATATTAACCAATTTGGCTTTACGTCTTGATAGTTTTTCTGTAACAATACCAGTAAAAGTATCTTCGCATTGTATATATAAATGCTCCATGGGTTCCATTTTTACACCATCTACATATCTAAAAATAACCTGTGGACGACCTACATTGAGTTCAAACCCTTCCCGCCGCATTGTTTCAATAATAATTGCCATTTGAAATTCTCCGCGGCCTTTAACTATATAACTTTCTTTGTCCTGAGATTCTTCAACCTGAATAGAGACATTGAGCAAACTTTCTTTTTCCAGTCTGTCTTTAATTTTCCCTGGTTGAACAAGCTTTCCTTCTGTTCCTGCCAGAGGAGAAGAGTTTCGTGAAAATTTCATAAATACAGTAGGTTCATCCACAGTAATTCTGGGCAGAGCCTTTGGCCTGTCTTTTGTACATATTGTATCACCAATATGTACATCCTCAATTCCGGATATGACTACAATTTCTCCAGCTTCAACATTTTCAATTTCATTAAGTCCAAGTCCTGCATAACATTGTAATTTGGATATTTTAAGAGGAACTTCCTCTCCTCCCTTGTGAATACAGATAAGGTTGTTTTTTGAGTTAGTAGAGCCGTTTATTACTTTTCCTATAGCTAATCTGCCTAAATAATCAGAATAGCTTAAATCTGAAACAAGCATCTGAAATGGTTCATCTTCTTTATATCTGGGCCCAGGAACTTCCTTAACAATCCTGTCCATAAGTACATGTAAGTTTTCTCCTGGTGTGTCCAGAGATTCCTGAGCAATACCATCCCGACCAATAGCATACAAAGCTTCAAATTCCATCTGTTGTTCACTGGCATCAAGATCTATTAAAAGGCTGTATACTTCATCCAGGACTTCAAGAGGTCTGGCATCTTTTCTATCAATCTTATTAATAACTACAATTACTTTTATTCCACTTTTTATAGCTTTATCAAGGACAAATCTGGTTTGAGGTAATGGACCTTCAGAAGCATCTACAAGTAAAATTGCACCATCTACCATAGATAAAGCTCTTTCTACTTCTCCTCCAAAATCAGCGTGCCCTGGTGTATCAATTACATTTATTTTTATCCCGTTCCAGTCAATGGAACAGTTTTTAGCAGCAATTGTTATACCTCTCTCCTTTTCCAGATCCATTGAATCCATAAGTCTGTCATCAGTTTTTTCACCTTTACGGAATAATCCACTTTGTTTAAACATGGCATCAACCAAAGTTGTTTTTCCATGATCTACATGAGCTATAATTGCTATATTTCTTATACCTTTATTTTCTTTTCTATGCATTGATTTACCTACTGTAATTTGAGATTTCCATAAACTATCACCACTTTCTTTTTTTTGCAATACTGACCGCTGTTTTTCATAAATCTTGTGAGATAGTTCTAATTGGTATAATATAATAAAAAAAAGAGGAGGAGAAAATGAAAAGTTATAAAAAAGAGCTCTGGTTTAATACCCAAAATCGATATGAGCTTGTACATATATCCCGGGAAGTTGAAGATGCTGTTAAAGAAAGTGGTATTAAGGAAGGATTATGTCTTGTGAATGCTATGCATATTACTGCAAGTGTTTTTATCAATGATAATGAATCCGGTCTTCATAGTGATTATCTTGAATGGCTGGAAAAGCTCGCTCCATACAGTCTTAAAGGATACAGACACAATGTTGGAGAGGATAATGGTGATGCTCATCTAAAAAGACAAATTATGGGTAGAGAAGTCGTAATTGCAATTACTGACGGTCGTCTGGATTTAGGTCCCTGGGAAGCTGTTTTTTATGGTGAATTTGATGGGAAACGAAGGAAAAGGGTATTAATAAAAATTATTGGCGAGTAGGGAACGGTTTAAAACCGTTCCCTACCCGTCAAACAAAATATTTGCACATTATTCATGTTTAAAAGTATCCATAAATTTATCTAAATCAATATGCTTCTCAAATAACTGTTTAACTTCTGCTATTTTTTTATCATCATAGATCTGGAGTTTTGTATTGGCGTAACCATCAAGAAGTATCTCCTCTGCACCAGCAGTATCCTCTTCTACAACAAATGCAGGTATTCCAACATCAAGTATCATTTCTTCTATTTCGGAAGATAGAGAATACATTTTAGCAGATGTTAATATTAGACCTCCAAGTCTCCCTTTCATTTTTGCAGCGTATTTTAAAATCCTGGATCGTCTGTTACGGGACATTATTGCAATTAGGACAATATCTCCCGGGTCAATAAGTTCATCAAGATCCATTACTTCAGAAACAAGAGATAGAATTTTTATATTATTTACTGGTTTATGCCAGAGACTGTCTTCAATATTTCCAATTATTTTATGATTAGTAAATCTTTTTCGCAGTAAATTCATTGAAGGATTAAGTATTGTTCGAACCTTAGGAAGGTATCCCAGTATACTTACCGGTAGATCAGGTTGACTTCTAAATCGTTTATTAACAAGATCTTCTGTTATGTATTTTTCATAGTTGGAATCTTATCTTCAATAACTTTATTAAATATAATTCCCCTTAGACGACTTCCCATATGTCGAAAATAGGATAGATCTACTTCCATTTTATCAATAGCTCTGCCAACACCACCGCCGGAAATATAAAGGATATCTGCTCCTATCATATTACTTACAACAGCATTTGATAAACCAACAATACTTCCAACACCGGGATGACCGGTTCCTTCTGCAATAATATATTTTTTATTTTTAAGAAAACTTAAAGCATTTTTTATACTATCAGATAGATTCTGAGTTAGTGTTTCCTGCATACCGGAATCAAGATACTCTCTGGTAAAAGTAGAAGGAAACTGCACTGGAGATATAATTTTTAAGTCAAGAGCAGGTATCTGGCTGAATTTATCAATTATTTGAGCATCTTTATCAATTGTAGTTCCATCATCAAGTTTAATTACCTGTTGCCCTACAGGTTTAATATAACCAAGTTCTTCGCTTGGATATATTTTACTTAGCAGAGAGAGCAGACCTATACTTGTTACTGTTTTTCCTGAATGTTGATGTGCGCCTGAAATGTAGATAATCACAGGTTTCATATTAACTCCAATAGAATTTGTAAGATTGTAAAATTATTTTATCTAATGTTCAAGCTGAGACTGAGAAAAAACAATATTTATATTTAAAAACTGACCAATCTCTTTTTATTTATTGAATATATATAAATAAACAAATACAGAATTGGTATGTAATAAAAATAATTTAAACAAATAATAATATAAATATTATATTATGCATCACAATATATTGACAAAAAGTATTAATAAAATTATATTACATGTAACAACTATTAAAGGAGTTCTTATGGCAGTAGATTGTAGAACACCAGCTAATACAGCAGAAAAATTATCAAAGTCTATTTGTGTAACAAAAGTAAATTCAAGTTTTCTTAAACTCATGATATTAGGTATATTTGCAGGCGTATTTATAGGGTTTGGAGCTCAGCTGGCAACTATGACAGGTCACGATATGAGTGGTTTTTTTGGGGTTGGTATTACAAAATTAGTAATGGGTATGGTATTTAGTGTTGGATTGATTTTGGTAGTAATAGCCGGAGCAGAATTATTTACAGGTAATAATTTAGTTATTATTTCTGCATTGGATAAAAGAATTTCCTGGGGTAAGGTATTAAATCACTGGCTTATTGTTTTTGCTGCAAACTTCATTGGATCTATACTTATTGTGTATTTGATATATTATTCAGGTCTTTGGAAATCTGCAGACCATCAGGTAGGAGCATTTTCGTTGAAAATAGCCAATGCAAAGGTTAACTTATCTTTTGTTGAGGCTTTAACCAGAGGAATTTTGTGTAACTGGCTTGTTTGTCTTGCAGTTTGGATGGCAATAGCCTCAAGGTATGTTATGGGTAAGGTTTTTGCAATTGTATTCCCTGTAACAGCATTTGTTGCTTCCGGTTTTGAGCATTCAGTTGCAAATATATTCTTTATTTTTAAAGGGATTCTTCTTAAAGCAGAGCCTGAAGTTGTTGCAGCCTCCGGACTAAGTACGGAAAGTTTATCCAATTTAAACTGGGGTGGGTTTATTTTTAATAATCTTATTCCAGTTACAATTGGAAATATAATAGGTGGAGCATTTTTTGTAGCATTTTTATACTGGGTAGTTTATCTGAAACCTCAGAGAGAAAAGGAATAAACTTATACTAATTAATTGCCTGAGAACACTAAGTTCTCAGGCTTTTTAAATTTCAGCTCTTAAATATTAGATCAAGATCCATTTCAGATGCCAGTTCATCCAGCTTTTCTTTTACGTCAGCTATGGAGATGCTTTCAGGTACACTTGCTTCAAGGTTAAGGTCAAACATAGGAGCACCTGTATGAGGCATAGGTTTTAACTCTGTATCTAAAGATATAATACAAATATTGTTTTCTTTTAAAAGATGAACAACATTTTGTACGATTCCAGGATGATCCATAGATATGACTTCAAGTTTTAATGGATTACTTGCTTCGGTTTGCATTGAATCAGGATTATCAGCTTCATGTAGTGATGTGGCCAGACCCAAATCTGTCAATTCTTTAATATCAGCTTTTATAACTTCAAGTTCGTTGGAAGAGCAGGAAAAGAAACAGGTAATAGAGAAATGACCTCCCATAACAGCCATCCGGCTATCCAAAATATTAGCTTTCCTTTCAAAGAGATAGGTTGTTACTTCATCCACTATCCCCAGTCTGTTTTTGCATAATGCAAAAAGAATCATATATTTATTCATATTGTATGATAAATAAACATGAATAAAGAGTCAATATATTGAAGCATCCTTGACAACCACCTCTATGTGTGGACAATGGGATCGATAATTTTTTTGATATTAACAAGGCAGGATTTAAGTGATTTATGCAAGTAATATTTCTCTTTCATTTGGTGAAAGAGTCCTTTTTAAAGATGTAAATATAAAGTTTACACCAGGTAACTGTTATGGAGTTATAGGTGCAAACGGAGCAGGTAAATCAACTTTTATGAATATTCTTTCCGGTGAACTGGAACAGGACGCTGGAGAAGTCATAATAACTCCAGGAGAGAGGCTTGCAGTTCTTAGACAGGATCATTTTGCTTTTGATAATTTTACAGTGTTAAATGCTGTAATTGTTGGATATAAAAAACTCTATGATATTATGATGGAACGGGAAGCTGTTTATGCAAAAGAGGATTTTTCTGAAGAAGATGGTCTTAAGGCTGCAGAACTGGAAAGTGATTTTGCAGAAATAAATGGTTGGGAAGCAGAATCGGAGGCTTCTCAAATGTTGGCTGGACTGGGAATAAGTGAAAATTTTCACTCCAAAAAGATGAAAGATTTAGATGGTGGTCAGAAGGTTAGGGTACTTCTTGCTCAGGCACTGTTTGGTACTCCTGATATTCTGCTTCTTGATGAGCCTACAAATCATCTCGACCTGGAGTCTATTACCTGGTTGGAGGAATTCCTTTTTAGATTTAATAATACTGTTATAGTCGTTTCTCATGACAGGCATTTTTTAAACAAAGTTTGTACACATGTTGCAGATATAGATTTTGGTAAAATCCAACTTTTTGTTGGTAATTATGATTTCTGGTATATGTCCAGTCAACTAGCTAATAAAC
>DAOVSY010000146.1 GCA_030633365.1 Spirochaetaceae bacterium
TCTCTCCCTTGCATATGTCAGATACTTCTGCACAGCGGGGATGAAAAGGGCAGCCCCCGGGAGGGTTTGCAGGATTTGGTGAAGCCCCTTCAATAACATACAGTTTTTCACTTCTGGGGTTGGAAATATCGGGGATACTCTTTAGTAGTGCCTTTGTATATGGGTTAGAAGGTTTATCAAATATGTCGAAAACCGGACCGATTTCAAGAATTTTACCGCCATACATTACAATTACCTTATCCGCTGTTTCTGCTATTACTCCTAAATCATGAGTAATAATTATTAAAGACATTCCAATATCTTTCTGTAATTTTTTTATCAGCTCAAGGACCTGTGACTGAACAGTAACGTCCAGGGCAGTAGTAGGTTCATCTGCAATTAGAATTGAGGGATTACAAATTAGAGACATTGCTATCATAACTCTTTGACACATACCACCTGAAAGCTGATGGGGATAATCCCCCATTATTTTTTCGGAATTTTTAATATCCACCCGACTAAGAATATCAACAGAAATATTCCACGCACGTTTTTTATTAACATTTTGATGGAGCATAACCGTTTCTATCATTTGTTGTCCAATTCTGAATACAGGATCAAGAGAAGTCATAGGCTCCTGAAAAATCATACTAATATGTCTGCCACGGATCTGCTGCATCGCTTTTTTACTTTTTTTCATAAGATCTTCACCGGAAAATCGAAGCAGATCGGCACTGACTTCGGCCTGATGTTTTTTTAATAACCGCATAATTGCAAGTGAAGTGACACTTTTACCTGATCCTGATTCACCAACAATTCCAATACTTTGCCCGGCTGAATCAATAGAAAAAGAAACTCCCCTCACCGCCTGAATGTTGTCATTTTTTTGTCTGAAGGTTACATGAAGGTTCTCAATTTCCAATAGTTTCATTTAATTCTCCGGGTAAAGTCTGGAATTATAGAATAGAGCTGCTGAAAAAAGAACAGCAGCTCTATTTATTTTACTATTTTTCCAAATAAATATGAGTATATATAAAAAGAATCTGAGAATGGGCATAGTTTCCTAATTTATTAACTTCAACCCCTTCACCTTTTACATAAGGTTTCCATAAACGGTTAGTTTCAGGATGAACCAGATAAGTTACTGTAGCATCATCAACAATAATTTGTTCTGCCTGTTGATATAGTTCAAACCGTTCACTCCAATCAGAAAGTGCATTAGCTTTATTTACCAGTTCGGTATAGCGATCATTCTTCCAATGATGTCGCCCTCCATTAACAAAGATACTTGCAAAATTACTGGCATCAACATAATCAAACATGTATGGAGCTAAAAAGAAATTATTTGTACGTTCTTTTTGAGCATCCATCCAGGTTTTCAATTCAATACCTTGAATATCTATCTCAATACCAAGAATTTCTTTAAACTGCCCCTGAAGGTACTCTGCGGCAGGACCTACAATAGGTGCATGTATTCCGCCCTCTATACGCCACCAAAGTTCAACTTTTGGAAAACCCTTACCATCTTTATAACCGGCTTTTGCCAAATACTCACGAGCTTTGTCAGGATCAAATCCGGTTTGAGAAACAATTTTTTCACTATAACCCGGAAATCCCGGAGCATAGATACTTCTTGCAGGTATAGCCACATTTTTTAGTACAGTACTTGTCAGTTCATCTCTGTCTACTGCATAAAACAATGCTTTTCGTACATTTATATCATTAAAAGGTTCTGAGTCCTGGTCAAATGCAAGATAATAGGTTCCGAAAAAGGGGCTGCTTTTTAACTCGTCTGAAAATCGGTTTTGAGCGTATGCGAGCTGTCCAGTATTTAAATCACTAATATCCACATCTCCTGCAAGATATGCTGGAAAAGATACAGCAGGATCTTCAAATGCAGGGTAAAATTCAAGTGTTTCAAGCTGTGCTGGCCAGGGACCAGTGTAAGTAGGATTTTTTATATAAACCATCTTATCTCCCCGAACCCAGCTTTTTAGCATATAGGGACCACTTGAAATATAGTTTTTATCACTGGAAGCCCACTCATTCCCATACTTTTCAACCTGGTGCTTTGGGACAGGCATCCACCAGACTGTTAAACCAGGGAAATAAGGCTTTGTAGTCGTTGTTTCTACAGTAAGAGTATAGTCATCCACCATTTTTACACCAAAAGCACTTAGAGGAAGATCTCCTTTCTCTACAGCACCCCAGTTTTTTATATCACCAGCCCAGCTCCAATACCAGCCAAAATCATATCCTTCACTTACAGCCCTTTCAAGGGCAAACACAAAATCTTCTGCTGTTACATCCTCTCCATCTGTCCACTTCAAGCCTTTACGTAGATGAAAAGTCCATGTTAATCCATCGTCTGAGAGTTCATAACTTTCACATGCTATTAGGTGCAGTTCATTATCGCTGTCATACGCAGCCATAGGAACCTGAACAAGGTCAGAGTATCCTGCTTTGTTATACATGGTCTTCATAATATCCATGTACGTTCCACCTAAAAAAGTGGGAGATCTTAAAACCTGTGGAGTTTCTCCACCCGCTTCACTGCCCCCTGCAGTCTCATCCTGACCACCAGCCATTACAGCAAAGGGAACCAGGAACAATACAAAAACAATTACAAATAATTTTTTCATTTTTTCCTCCAAATGTATTTACTCGTGTAAACTATACTAAGCCCAGTTCACTGATTTGTCAATTTATTTTTTCATTTTGATATATTTTTACTTTTATTTTATTAAAAGATATGATAACTTTTACTTAATGGCGATAAATAAGGTAAAGAAAATACAGTGAAAAACAAAGAAACCAGAGAAATAATACTAAAAAGAGGATCAAAACCCTATATTCGTTGGTGGTGGTTCGCTAATTCCATAAAAAAAGAAGATATTTCTTATCAAATTGAATGGATAGCCACAAATGGATTTGGGGGAGTGGAAATCGCATGGATTTACCCGAGTAAAAAAAATAAGCTCCCAGAGCCTTTTCTTTCTGACGGATGGTCAGATCTTGTAAACTTTGCATTCCAGGAATGTGAAAAAAACAAACTTGTATGTGATCTCTCTTTTGGGACATTATGGCCCTTTGGAGGATCTTTTGTAATACCAGAATTTGCTTCCAGAACATGGGAAAGGCTTTCAACACAACAATTAAAAAACTCATGGGAGTCGGCATACAGTAATGATCCTCGTCCTGTGATAGATCACCTTAATCATTCAGCCTTTGAATTTTATGCTGAACATATGCTGACTGGATTTAAGAATATACTCTCATCCCAATCCAATAGAGAGACTCACAAACCTTCTTCTTTTTTCTGCGATTCGCTGGAAGTTGAAACCGAAGGACTTTGGACCGATCATTTTGAAGAACAATTTCGAAAACACTATAATTATTCAATTAGTCCTTATATGAAAAAACTCGATAAAAACCCCCATCGTCGCTTCGAGTACAGACGGGTTGTCTCTGATCTTTTTTTAGAAGAATTTTTCATTCCCTATAATAAAATGTGTTCTGACAATAATATGCTCAGCCGGGTACAGGCTCATGGTGCTTTAACCGATATCCTCAAAGCATTCTCTCTCTGTGACATACCCGAATCGGAAGCTCTCCTTTTTGATCCTGAATTTTCCTTTATACCTGCATCTGCATCGGTTCTTGCTGACAGGCCTGTTACTTCCTGTGAAGCTTTTACCTGCTTATATGGTTGGGTTAAAAGTCCTGAAAAAGCACCTTATATAAAGGAAGAAAAAATAGAAGATTTAAAACTCCTGGCTGATGCACTTTTTGCATGCGGAGTAAACCATATCGTCTGGCATGGAATGCCATTTAACGGAAAGGGAGAATCCCAGCAGTTTTATGCAACTGTACATGTAGGAAGGGAAGGCTCCTTAAGTCCGCATCTAAAAACGTTTAATAATTACATGTCTTTTATATCAAATTCGATGCAGGAAGGAAGACCCCTTACCTCAATTGCCGTATATCTGCCAATCGAAGATATGCAGATAAAGGACAGGGTTCCTAAAGAAAAGCAGAAACCAAGCAGCCTGTACCACTGGGAAATGCATGACATACGCTGGCCTGAACATATTAATGGATACCATCCAACATGGGTTTCAACTCCCTTCCTTAAAGAAGCGTATGTAAATAGAAAAACCGGTAATATTCATATTGATAAGGCCATATTTACAGCCCTCTATATCAATGCTAAATGGTTAACTCTCGAAGGTCTTGAAGCTTTGGTTTCCATTGCAGCAGATGGAGGAAGGATTATAGTTAAATCCCTTCCGGCAGAACCAGGAACTGTTAAACACAATACCTATTCAAATCTACTTGAAAAACTAACAAAATATAAAAAAACACTCAAAGAATGCCCAAATAATACTGTATATCCATTTCTTACAGATCTTGATAATAAGAAACTACCCCTTTATCGCACAAGAATAACAGGCAGTACAATTACTTGTTTCATAGCACATCCTGAGGCCAATGGAATAACCTATCCAATGGAATATGGACATGGATTGAATTTAAAAGAGCATACCCGGAATTTTCGTTTTCAGTTTCTTGCAGCGGATTCAAAAAAGATATCAATTATCGATTATACAGCCAATTTCAAACCAGGAGAATCCAAACTGATTTCTATCGATTTTTTAAAAGATGGAAGTATTAAGGAGATTCATCTACCAGATGTCGAATAATACTTGAAACTGAAAACAGTTTGTACTGCCTTTTCGTACAACAGATGATGTAAAAAAAGAAACACTGGAATGTCTGAAAACTCTTGGCAGAGATGGAAAAGGGTTTATTCCCTGCTCATGTCATAATATCCAGCCGGGAACTCCCGTAGAAAACATTATTACTTTGGTTGAAACGGTGAAGAATTATAAGTTGTAGGGATTTAATTAGACAAGACCAGTTTCGTTTCGGCTTCAATAGCCTTCTCAACGTACTTGTTCAAAGGCAGTCCAAGTCGTGATGTAGCCAATACAGCCTTGCTGTGTAGTTCAGAATTGGTGCGTACATCAAATCGTCCGGGAAATGGTTTTTCTGGTGTCTTTCCACGATCTTTGCACCATTCAAGATAATAATCCACCGATTCGACTATAGCGGTTTCCAACTCTTCAACAGATTTCCCCTGAAATGTAATCACATCTTTCATACAAACAACTTCCCCATGAAAAATATTGGCGTCATCATCAAACTCAACTACACCCGTGTACCCTTTATACTTCAGGGTTTTACCCGGGAGCCTGCACCTTCACGCATTTCTGCACCAAAACCGATTAGAAGTACCTCTATATCAACCCATTTGATATTAGATCTGACAGGATCTGTAAAAATTGCTGTCAGGGTTTTGTGATTCTTACTATTCATTATAATATGATACTAATTTTTGATATCATTATAAAGAGAAAGAATATATGCAAATGGCGAGTACAATTTCCAAAAGATGTATGTTACTACTTCGTATTTATACAATATTTTTGAAGTACAATATCAGAAATATTAAATTCTTCTTTCCTACCATGGCAGGATGGTCTTAAGAAATTAATGGAGATTTAATTCAGGAATTTTCTCGCCTATACCTGATTATATTAGTACACTTAATATATGAAAAAGATATTACCACTTTTAATCGTTTTGACATTATTCGGAACTACTGGAACCAGTATTTTTGCTGATGAAATAAATACTGGACGTTTTAACAATACAGCAATTGGGGGTTATGATCCTGTGGGCTATCACCTGGTGGGAATTCCTCAGAAAGGAAATGCAGAGTTCAGTCTGTTATGGAAAGATGCAGAGTGGCGTTTTATATCCCGGAATAATCTTAATCTTTTCGAATCTGATCCCGAAAGATATGTACCCCGGTTTGGAGGATTCTGTGCCAATGGACTTTCAGATGGTCATAAAATTCGGGGAAATCCAAAAATTTGGCGAATTTACAAGAATCGACTATTTCTGTTTTATTCAAAAAGAGGCAGAGATAGCTGGGATTTGGATACTGATAATAAAATTCACTTAGCCAGTGAGTATTGGGAAAAAGTACAGTTTGATTAAAAATAAACCATGGGTTTCCCCATGGCTTGCATAATTTATGTTCTACCTGATTCCTACCCTGGTCGGGACTACGTCCCTGCTTGGGTATGCATCCCTACCACTGAGGAGGATAAAAAGTATCTACATCAGCTTTAGTAATCATATGCTGAGGTATATTGGTAATTGCTGGAATTTCTTTTCCGTTAAACCAGTCTGCTGCAGTCTTAACGGCAAGAGCGCCATCGCCTTCTGCAGTCTGATAGGTAATTGCATATAAACTACCATCTTTAACAAGATCCATTCCAACCTTACTGTTACCAGCAGCTATAACTATAATATCTTCTCTTCCGGCTTTCTTAAGAGCTTCAATAATTCCAAGGGACTGAGCGGAATCATCAGCAGCACAAATACCTGTAAGTTCATCGCCAAAACGTGTCAGCCAGTCGGATACCAGCTGCATGGTTTTATCAGCTTCAAATCCAGGAGCCTGAGCATCAAGAACCTTGATGTCAGGAGCATATCCTGCAAGTTCAGATCTTGGTCCCCAGTAACGTGCGAAATAAGGAGATCCACCAGGTGCATGCTGAACATAGGCTACACCACCTTCTTTTCCAAGAGCATCAGCCCATAGATGAGAAAGTTTTCTAAACTGACCAAAATCATCCGGCCCGGTCCAGGCAATAGCATAGTCCATAGCTTTAGCTTCCGGCAGAGTATTAAACATAATTAAAGGTATACCTGCTTTGTTTATTTTCCGTGCCTGCTGTAGAGCTGTTTTTGCATCCAGTGGAATTAATAGAATCATGTCAGGACGTTCGTTAATTGCCTGATCAATCATCTGATTCTGGACTGCAAGGTCCCAGTTTGGAGACTGAATTTTAAGATCCATGCTGTAGGCATCTGCAACCTTCTGAGCTCCATTTGTACAGGCAGTTGTCCAGGGATGGTCACCATGAACAATCATTGTAACGTTCTTTCCAATTGCTCCATCTCCAGGAGATTCCGGAATATTTACCTTGTTGGTTATTTCTCCGGCAAATTCCATATCCCACCAATGAAGTGGATCAGTTTCAGGTAGAGCTGAGGGATCTGCAGGTCTTGCAGGAACCACACGTTCTGCTCCACCCAACTTAATAAGGGACTGACCATCTGCTGCTTTTAATACAGAAAGATCTACTGCAAGTGAAGCTTCCAAATTTCCAGCTCCAACTGCTTCTGTTTCGTCAGATTGTCCTCCTGCTAAAACAAACCCGGTTGCA
>DAOVSY010000630.1 GCA_030633365.1 Spirochaetaceae bacterium
ATAGCCGAGCAGGGACGAAGACCCGACCAGGCTTGAAAATTTATTGATTAAGACATTCCTCTGTTTCGATAGTATTTTAATAATGTCGTGTCTAATATGAAAAACAGGAATATCGGTATTATTAAAAAAATAAGACTTAAAAGTGCTGCTGTTTGTCTGTCAGTAGATAGAAGGAAAGGGAAAAGATAACCTGAGTAAGAAGCAACTGCTCCACCCCCAATCAAAAAAACAAGAAAATATTCAGAAAAGGCTGCAAGAAATACAATTGAACCCCCAGCTATAGCTGATGGTAATATTAGAGGAAGTTCTATACCCAGAAGTATATTCAGTTTACCTGCTCCAAGATTTTCTGCTGCTGTTGAATATTTTGATCCAATTACATTATATCCGGCAATAAGTGCTCTGAGCATATAGGGGTAGGTAAATGTTGTAAGAACAAGAACCACTCCCAAAAAAGTATCTGTAAGATTCAGGTATATAAATAAGAAGTGTACACCCATGGCAAAGGTAATTGATGGAACCAGAACAGGAAGAAGAAATAAAGTTTCAAGGATTGATTTACCAGTGAATTCAGTTCTTGCAATAACTGATGCAGGTAATATCGTAATTATAAAAGAAAAAATTACTGTTGCCATTGAATATAAAAAAGAGCTTCCTAAATTTTTAATAAGAGAAGAACTTTCATGTACCATATAGTTTAATGCTCGTAAGCTTATTTTATCCGGAATTAACTGAGGCCAGACCCATCTTGAAGAGAGAGTTTGAATTAGTAGTACAAGAACAGGTGTTAGGAAAATTATTATAAGTAAGAGTAATAAGAGTATTTTAATTTTCATTTAATCTCCTTTCCCGTCTAAAAAATGAAAGGAGAAGAGCCAGGGATAAACCAAAAAGAATAACCAATTGGGCTGCAGCTACAGGCCGATAAATTAAGTCTTTTTTGAAGTATGTATTATAAATGGATACACTTATCATTTCCGGTTGAGATTCACTCATTACATATGGAATTTCAAATGCTCCCAGACTATAAAGAAAAATAATAATAAAACTCATTCGTACAGCGGGTTTAATAAATGGTAAAACAACTGTAAAAAAAGATTGCAATGTATTTGCACCAAGCATCTTTGCAGTTTTAATTTGTGTTTCCGGAAGTTTAAGAAGAACTCCAAGTACCATAAGAATTACAAAGGAGGTTTCTTTTATTGTATAGGCAATTATTATTCCAAATCCTTTGCCGCTGTAAAGGATATTGGGGAAAGTTATAAAATTGTCTATGAACCCAAGGTGATATGAAATTCTTGAAAGTATTCCAGGTTTACTAATAAACAGAACAGTAATAAATGCAATTGTTATATGGGGAAGAATAAGAGGTATTTTATATATTATAGCCAGCATTTGTAATTTAACCGGCAGTCTCCATATTCCTGTTGCAACTGCAGTTCCTAAAATTATAGAAAAAACAGATGATACAAGAGCAATGAAGAGGGAATACAATAGTGAGATTAAAAATTGAGAATCTTTAAAAAGTAATATATAAGATATAAAAGATGTTTTTCCATGA
>DAOVSY010000043.1 GCA_030633365.1 Spirochaetaceae bacterium
GAAGCTGTCAATAGATTCCAGCCAGGAGAAAAAAACAGTAAAAAAAATTGTAGTTCCCCGTAATAATGATGTAATGAAGAAGCTGAAGATTGCCCTGCAATTAAAAGACGAAGATATAGTTGAAATTTTTAAAAAGATTGATTTTAAAATATCAAAATCTGAAATTAATGCACTATTCAGAAGATCCAATCACAAAAATTTTAGAGAATGTGGTGATCAGATCTTAAGAAACTTTATTCAGGGAATTACAAAGGTTTATCGCTGAAGATTAAGAGAAGTTAATTCCATAAGGATTTTTAATATGTTCTTTAAGCATATGAACTTCTGCTTCTGACTGATCCATTACAGTTTTAATAACATCACCTATAGAGATTAATCCCACTAATTTTTCCCCGCTGTAGATTGGGAGGTGGCGAATTTTTTTATCTGTCATAATATGCATTACATAAGATACTGTATCTGTATCTGTTCCAATTATAAGATTTTCTCTTGGAGTCATCATGTCTGAAACAGGAATTTTATCAGCCTGGAAATTCACTGGACAGGCTTTTGTAAGAATATCTCTTTCTGTTAATATTCCTGCTACTGTTCCATCTTCATTTTTTACCAGTATGGCGCCAATCTTATATGTATTCAAATCTTTTATGGCATCACAGAGTTTTGCAGTACTCCCTATACTGTAGATTTTACCACTTTTTTGCTTGAGTATGTCTGCAACTGTCATAATTCCCCCATATTTGCTATATTAATATTAGTTATTCTATCATAAATTAGGAATTAATGTTAATTGTATTTGAAAAATATTATATAGAAAATAAAAATCAGAGGAGATACAATGACTGCAGTAGAAATTGATAAATTTAGAAAACTGCTGAATAATACCCTTTCTGAGCTGTATGAGAGTATAAAGTATCTTAAAGAGGCAAGTAAGCCAATTGAACCCAGTTGTGCTCTGGGTCGTTTAACAAGAATGGAAGCCATTGGGGAGAAAGGAGTTAATGAAGCCATTCTTTTTAAATCAAAGGCAAGACTTATTCGTCTGGAGAATGCAATGAATCGAATAGATGCAGGAACTTATGGTATTTGTGTCAAATGTAAAAAAGAAATACCCGACGGAAGGCTTGAAGCTGTTCCGGAAGCATTGATATGTGTAAACTGTGCTAATTTGAAATAAACAGAATTCCAGCTCCGAGGACTGCCACTAATGTTCCCCATACTGCTCCGGTGGGGATATGTTTTTTTAAATAAAACCTGTCTATTGGAAGGAGCATTATTGGTGTCAGCTGCATTAATGTAGTAACTATACCTACAGGAGCCCATGAAAAAGCATAAAGTGCAAGAAGCATCCCAAATACCGGACCTACAAGAGCCGCTGCAATAAGCAGATAGAGTGATTTTTTATCTTCCATTTTTTTAAAATCAGTAATAAATTCGCCTTGTAAGAGGGTAAAAAGAGTAAGCCCGCCAAGACCGGATCCTATTCTGACAACATTTGCACTTATTGGATGGATTCCTTCTGATAAACCTGCTTTTGCAAGAACCATACCAATAGCCTGGGTAAGAGCCCCTGCCAGAGCAAAAATTATCCAGACTGGACGGGATTTTTCATCAGATTTTCTGCTTTCTATCAAAATAACAACTAAAACTCCGGCAATTGTAATAAGCACACCTGATATTTGAATAAGTGATAGTATTTCGGTAAATGCAATCCAGGAAATAACTGCAGCAAAAATTGGTGAAAGTGTCATAATAACCATGGTTTTTCTTGCACCAAGATGTTGAAATGCCTTAAAAATAAAAAGATCAGCAATAAAAAAACCAAAAAAACCGGAGCTTCCAATAAAAATATATGAAAGTGTTGAAAAATTTAGTGGTAATAAAGATCCAGTGAATATTAAATTAATTATTACTGCTGCCGGAAAGGCTATCCATAACCGAATATGGGTAACTGTAGATGATCCAACTCTTTTTCCTACATAAGTATAAATTATAGAATTTTGTGTCCAGCAGGCAGCTGTTATAATTGCAAATAAGTAACCAAGAAGTAAATACATAATGGAAATGTGGCAGGTATGAGTAAAAGGGTCAATATTTAATGGGAAAATAATAAAATTAATTAATATAAAAATTTTGTGATATATTAAATAAAAATCCTCTGGAGGATCCTATGAAAATTGAAGAACCTTTGAAAATTGAATCCAAAATATATGAAGTAACGGTTTATAGAGAAAATGCTCTTGTTTCAAGAAAAGTGGAATTACCTTCAACTGTTCCAGAATCTATAAAGATCTCCGGACTTCCTTTGAGTCTTGATGATTCTTCAATTCAGATAAGGATTGCTTCATCAGATATTTTACTAAGTGCTACAGATTTCAGGGTTCTACTGGAGGTACTTACACCCGATAAAGAACTTCCAGCTCCTGATAACAAACAATTAGTAAAACTCAGCCAAATTAGAATAAAAATTAATTCACAGATCCAAATGGTCAATAAACTACTCAGCAGAACCAACTCAATCACTTTTCAAAGCAGAGGCATTCCCGCAGATACTCTTATTCCAAATACAGCCCCGATTGACTCCAGAAAATTGCTTTTGGAATTTTCTCTGGATAGAAAACATAAATTATTAAACAGGCTTAAAGAATTAAGAATTAAGATAAATGAGATAGACAGGGATATTGATATTCTTGCTGATGAATTTAGCAGAGAGAGTACGAACAGACAAAACCGTGAAAATGAACTCAGAAAATCTGTAATAATAAATTTAAATTCATCCGGAAAAATTGGAGAAAAAGCGGAGCTTTTTTTGGAATATCTTACACCCGGTGCCAGATGGTTTCCTGTTTACAAACTGGACATATCCAGTGATTATTCAAAGTATCTTTTGACACTCAGGGCTATGATTCAACAGCATACTGGTGAAGATTGGAATAATATACAAATTAATCTTTCTACTGCAGATGCTGTAAGGTGGATGGAGCTGCCTAAATTATCATCAAGGATATTTGGTCGACCAAAACCTATTCTTCCCTCATCAGGATGGCGTAAAGCAGCTGAGGGTGCATCGGTATTATTTTCAGATTATGATAAATTTATAAATAAGCTTTCACAGAAAAAAAATGCCAGTATAACAAAAGTATATGCAGTATCAGGCGATATGGAATTTGATGATGCTGACAATGTTTTTGGTGCTGAGGATGGGCTCTATGAAGAAAATTATTGTGATTATGAAAAAGAAATGGATATGGAAGATGAAATGCCCATGGTATCTAATTTAACAGAAATTCAAAAACCAAAAATGAGCAAAAAACTTAGAGCTTCTGCATCAGTGATGAGAAAAGACAAAATTTCTATGGAAAGTTTATCAATTCCTAATAACATACCTGAGAAATTATTGGTAGATTCTGATGACTATTTGCCTGGAACTGAACTACTTGAATATAATAAAATGCGACTGGATTCAGCTGAATCAGCAACCCGGGGTAAACTAAAAAAAGCTCCTGCTCATAAGCTTTATCAGGTTTCTGGAAGCAAGGTAGATATTGTATATAAATCAATAGATACAGCTCTTGAATGTACATCAGGTTCTGTTCCTGTTAATTGTAGTAAGCCTGAATCCTATGATGGATTTGATTTTTCATTTAAAACAGATTCCAATATTGATATTCCTTCAGATGGCAGTTATCATATTCGCTCTCTGTCCTCTTACGAGTCAACAGGTAAGATGCACTATATATCGGTCCCCAGAGAAAGTAGTGATGTTTACAGGTTTATTCAGTTTACAAATCCATTGGATGCACCTGTTTTAACAGGATCCATAGATATCAGTATAGGTTCAGATTATATCCTGACTTCACAAATTGATACTGTACCCCCTGGAGGAGTTATTAAGTTAGGTCTGGGCGTTGAAGAGGGTATAAAAATATCAAGAAACACATTCTTTAATGAAGAAACTACAGGGTTAATTAAAGGCAACCTTGGTCTCAATCATAAGATTGATATAGTTGTACAGAATAATCTTAGAACTTCTGCCGAAATTGAAATCAGGGAAAGGATTTCCGTGCCTCCTGATAATAAATCTGAGAAAGATGAAAAAGTCAAAGTTATGATTCTGGAACTAAAACCTGAATGGGAAGACTATGATCAGGATCCAAATTTAATTAATGGTGCTTATAGATGGAAAGCCTCTGTATCTCCTGGTGGAAAAAGTCGCTTCCATGTTCAATATGAAATACGTATACCGTCACCGTTTGAGATTGTTGGCGGAAACCGGAGGGAAAACTAATATGAAAGAAAAAACTATTTATCTGCCGGTTACTGAAGTAGTTTTATTGGAAGACAGAGCGAATATTAAAAGATTTGCTGAGCTGACTCTTCCCTCCGGGCATCATTCTCTTTTGCTTTCAGAGGTATCTCCTGTTATCTCTGATAAAACCCTTTCGGCTAAAATTGATAGTTCTACAGATATAAAAATATCAGATGTCAGAATAAAGCGTTCTCTCAAAAATCTTAATAATGAAGATCCTGATAAATTTACGGATACAGAAAATAAAATCAGGGAACTTGTTAAGAAAAAAATAGATTTGCTGAATAAAAGGTCTGTTTTATTATCCAGGATAGAAAGCTCAAATGATGTTCTTGATCTCTTATATCAGGAAATTCCAATAGATGCAGCATGGGGAAAGATTTTATCCAGTGAATATATTAAGGATATTGATGGTATTGAGGAGAGTATTGAAAAATCGGGTTTGCTTTTAGTTGATACAGAAAAGGATTTGGAAGAACTTAATAAGAATTTAGATGATCTAAAATTACTTGCAGATACCCTTCAGACACCCTCTACACGATACAGTGCCGATATTATAATTGACATTAATTTAGAAAAGGAAACAATTTTTAATTTGATTGTTGAATATCTTGTTCCCCAGGCATGTTGGCGACCACGTTACAGGGCAGAGCTTAAGGATGGGAAGCTTAAATTTTCTATGGATGGAAATGTCTGGCAGAATACCGGTGAAGAATGGAAGGACATTGATTTATTATTCTCAACTCAGAGAATATCACTTGGCATTGAACCTCCTGTACTTTTAGAAGACAGTATCTTTCTTCAGAAAAAACCAAAAGAAGAAATAATAGAGGAGAGGGAGCAGTTCATTCAGGAAACTGGCTTAGGGTCATCCTCTGGCAATTTATCTGATGATTTACCAGGAATTGATGATTGCGGGGCAGTCCAGAAATTACATGCGTCAGGTCATTCTACCATCCCTTCTGATGGATTTCCCTATAAAGCTGAAATATCATCCTTTAAAACAGATTCGGTTCTGGATTTAATAGCTATTCCTGAATTATCTAATTATGTTTTTATGCGAACACGGCATAAAAATAATATGGAAAATCCGATTCTTGCAGGTCCTGTAGATCTTATTCGTGATAATGGTTTTTCAGGGAGAACAACTGTCCTGTTTGTATCGCCTGGAGAATCTTTCGATCTTGCCTGGGGGCCAGATCCGGATCTGCGTATTAATAGGGTGGAGACTGTTATTGAGGAGAAATCCGGTGCTATAAGTTCATGGACACAAAAAAGGTACAAAATATCAATACACATAAGTAATCTTGGGAATGAAAATAAAGAAATATTAATCCAGGAGAGAATACCTGTATCAGAAGTTGAAAAAGTTAAAGTTGTATTTGATAAAATTAAAACAAGTCCAGGATTTACTATTCAGGATGATAATGGGATTGTAAGCTGGAAGATAAAGCTTAAATCTCTTGGACATGATACTATTGTTATGGAATATACTATTAAAAAGCATAAAGCAGTAGTTGACGCAGGGTCTACCAGTCGGTAAACCCTGTTTTTATTTTTTAACTATAAATTTCTTTTACCCTGCCAATATCTCCGGATTCAAGTCTTACTTTGATCCCGTGAGGATGGTTTGCCGAGTTTGTAAGAATATCCTGTACAATACCTTCTGTTAAATTTCCTGATCTCTGGTCCTTTTTAAGAACTATAGAAACCTTTTTACCGGGGTTAATGTCAGATCTTCTTGTTCCATCCATATTTTAATTCCTTCTGATTTTTATCATTTTCCCTATAACGCTTTCGAGCACTTTCCTTAGATGTATAGATTAAGCTTAGTTACAGCCAATCACCGGAAAGTCTCTGCCGCTGAATGATAAAAAGGAAATTGTTTCAAACTAATTATAATAGCACATTCCCTTTTTATCATTCCCCCTACACAAAAACTGATTTTGATGTTGGTTTTGGTACTTTTATTACCATAACCTGCACTATATCATTACTTTCATTATACCAGCAATGCTTAATATTTTTTGGACTTTCTATTACAGTATCTGCAGAAGCCACCTGTTTTTCATCACCAATCTCAATAATTCCTGTTCCTTTTAGAACATAAAATACAACATTTTCGGGTGTAATATGTGGTTTCAATGCTTCTCCTGCTTTAAGTGTAATTACATTTATTAATGCTTCATCTGCATCGTATAGATTTCTAACATCTACATCATTCGCAGTTTCCATCTTTTTAATATCATTTAGTTTTTTTGCTATCATGCTACTTCCTTTAGTCTAAGATGACAAAAAAGATAAGTATAATTTTTTTCTTTGTCAATTTTATTGTTGTTTTTAGTACAATAATGAGATATATTAATTCAAGACTAGTCAATCTGGATAAAAAGTTGAGCACTAAATATACTTCATTTTACTACAAGCTTCCTGCTGTACTTCTGTTTCTATTTGTAACTTTAAATCCAGTATTTTCTGAGAATATGTATACTGGAGTTCAAATATTGCTTGGAGTTATTTCAGAAGAACAGGATATTGAAACAAAAATGGACACTCTTATTTATAATCTTCTTGTTTTTGAATTGGAAAGATACGGCCTTATAACAGAAAAAGCCCAATTTGAGGAAAATGAATCATTTGAACTTATTTTGTCTTTAGAGTCTGATTCAGGACTGGCTGTAATATGCAGTTATACAACAAATGGTAAAAGAGTTTTTCTGGACATAGAATTGTATGATACAAGGACTATGATTACTATTGCTTCTTCTACTATGAGTACAGATCTTGATCTTTCTTTTGATAAAGCAATTTATTCTGCTGTATCCGATCTGATAAATTCTGCAGATGAGGATTTAAAAAAACGTGTAGTTAATATGAATTATAAAGATGTAACCACAGATAAAGAAAATAAACCTGAAAAAGTAACAGAAACTGAATTACCTGTAATTAATAATGGATCAAAAGGTGGTATGGAAGCTTTTCTAAATGCAGGTATAGCTATGGGAGTAGGTGAAAGCAGAAATTTTTTACCAGAACCAGGGTTAAGTATGGAGTTTTCCGGAAATTATTGGTTTGATACAAATTTTGGGTTTCTGGGTATTGGTGGGCAGGCTTCTGCAAATCTTTATCCCTCTGCAACATCGGAAGGTTCTGCAAGTTTGATTATGTTTCCAATAGGGGTAATTTTGTCATGGTCGACTTCAAGTGACAGGTTTTTATCTGCCCTTATACAGACCGGAGCGGGACCAGCCATAGCAGTACTTACTTTTGAGGGAACTGATCCACTTACAAAAATTGTTTCTTATGTAAGTGGAGGAGTTTTGCTTAGCTTTAATTTTCGAAAAAGAATGAGTCTTGGATTAAAAACTGTGTATCATATCTATTTTGAAGATACAGGAATGATAACAACTTTTGCACCTTCGATATTTGCCTCATTCAGGAGTTGGAATTGAGTAAAAAAGTATTTACAGGATCTATAGCTATTCTCCTTTTATCCATATTTCTCCTTATATCGGGTTGTGATGATTTTAGTCTGGTTGATGTACTTACCAGAGACATCTTTCTTGTACCGGCAGAAATAACATTAAATCTTGATGAAACAATAAAATTTGAGGTTTCTTCAGGTATCGCTCCTTATGAATTCACTGAAGTTGGTAATGGTGAAGTTCCCGAGGGTATTTATACTGCCCCTTCAACTACAGGTAACTTTATAATATCTGTGAGGGATGATCGTGATCGTATTGCTGAGGCCTATGTTACTGTGGTGGAAGCTATTTCTATAACACCGGAAGTAGTGTCTACAGGTATTGGTGGAGTGTTAGAATTTAGGATCAGCGGCGGAGTAATTCCGTATATATCAGTTATACCGACTTCTGGTTTGGGCTCTGTGAGCGCTCTTACATATAATGTAGGACCACCTGAAGGATATCTTTTTTACTATGAAGCCTTAAGCTTAGGAATTGATCAAATACTGGTTACAGATTCTAATAATCAGATAGCAGAAGTGATTGTAACCATTGTTGATAACTCTAATCTGATGATTATTCCGGACGTCGCAGAGGTATTAGCTGGTGAAGTTTTTTCATTTTCAGCAAGTGGTGGAACTCCCATAACGGCACCTGCAGCACCATATATATTCAGTTTAGTAGATGCTCCTATTGGGGCTGAGAATATTAATCCTGATAATGGTAGATATACGGCACCAGCTGCCCCTTTCACCGGTATCAGGAATGTCAGTGTTGAAGATTCTGTAGGAGCAACAGCAGAAGCAATTGTCTATATTGTAAATGAACTTCTATCCATAAATCCTTCTCTCACACTAACCCTGTATGTAGGAGATGAATTTACTTTTTCTGCTTCTTATGGTACTCCTCCGTATATCTTCTCAATTCTATCGGGGGATGAAGCCGCAGGATCAATTGACAGTGTAACAGGTGAATTTATAGCATTGGCAAAAGACCCCAGTGTAACAGTCATAGTAACTGATGCAAATGGTAATACTTCTACCTCTAGAGTAAAAATCAAAAATTAATATTAAAAATCTTAAAAATCCAATGTAGCAAAATAATCATCCATAGTTTCTGCTCTGCGAATCATCTTTGTACTTCCATCTTCCTGAAGAAGAATTTCTGCACTTTTTAGCTTCCCGTTATAGTTAAAACCCATGGCATGCCCATGTGCTCCTGTATCATGAATAACTACAAGGTCCCCTTTTTCAAGATTAGGAAGTTTTCTATCAATGGCAAATTTATCATTATTTTCGCAAAGACTTCCTGCAACATCATAAGTACTATCCAATGGCAGATTTTCTTTTCCCGGAACAGTAATGTGATGATATGCTCCATACAGTGCAGGTCTCATAAGGTTTGTCATACAGGAATCCAGACCTGCATAGGTCTTATATTTTTCCGCTACCTGTCTTACCGTAGAAACAAGATAGCCAAAAGGACCAGTAATCATTCTTCCACTTTCAAAAACTATCTTTAAAGGATCCAGATCTGCGGTTATAATCATTTTTTTATATAGTTTTTTGATTCCATCAGAAACATAGTATAGATCCATCTCTTTTTCTTCTGGTTTGTAAGGGATACCTATTCCTCCTCCCATATTAATAAACTCAATTCTAATACCAGTTTTTTCTTTTAATTCTATAACCAGCTCAAATAGCATTTTTGCAGTTTCCACAATATAGTCAGGATCAAGTTCATTGGAAGCAACCATTGTATGCAATCCAAATCGCTTAACACCTTTTTCTTTCATTATAGAATACGCTTTAAAAATTTGATCTTTGGTCAATCCATATTTAGCCTCTTCGGGATGTCCAATTATTACATTTCCTGCTCTGGCAGAACCTGGGTTAAATCTAAAGCAAATAAGTTCGGGAAGTTTAGAACTATTCTCCAGAGTATCGATATGGAGTATATCATCAAGGTTAATAATAGCATTCAGTCTTTTTGCTTCCACAAACTCATCAGATGGAGTATCGTTTGAAGTGAACATAATATCTTCACCTGTAATACCTGCTTTTTCTGCAAGAATAAGCTCTGGTAAAGAACTGCAGTCTGCTCCAAATCCTTCTTCTTTTAGAATCTTCATTATTGATGGATTTGGACATGCTTTAACTGCATAGTAGTTTTTAAAACCCGGCATCCAGGAAAATGCATCTTTCATTTTTTTCGCATTTTTTCTAATAGCAGCTTCATCGTATATATGAAAAGGGGTAGGGTATTTTTTTACAATTTTTTCAAGTTCTAATTTTGTAAATGGTATTGTTTTTGTGCTCATCTATTTGCTCTCCTCCAGGAGACGCGATAAATCGCGTTTGTACAATCCCTGAGGGCAGGATAAATCGGGCCCGGGATCATATATTGAAATTCTTTTTGATATTCGTACGTACAGTCCAGGCATGCCTGGACCCTACGTCATATCTTCAAATTTTCTTTGATGCTTTTTACAGCTGCTTCTATATCCTCTCGATGTCCAAAGGCACTGAGTCTGAAATATCCTTCACCTCCAGGTCCAAATCCTGATCCTGGCGTTCCTATAACTCCTGTTTCAGAAAGCAGCTTGTCAAAGAAATCCCAGGAGGATATTCCCTTCGGTGTTTTTATCCATATATAGGGTGCATTAACACCACCATATGCAGTTATTCCAAGATCTTTTACACCACTCATTATTATTTTTGCATTTTCCATGTAGAAATTTACAAGTTCATTTGATTCTTTTAAGCCCTTTTCTGAAAACACTGCCAAAGCACCCTCCTGAACAATATTAGAGGCTCCATTAAAAAATGTACTTTGTCTCCGGTTCCATAGATTTCTTATTTCACCAGGTTCTGTTCCTTCTATAACAAGTTCTTCCGGAACAATTGTCCAACCAAGCCGTACACCTGTAAAACCCGCAAACTTTGAAAGAGAGTTAATTTCCAAAGCACACTCTTTTGCTCCTTCAATTTCGAAAATTGATCTTGGTAAAGATGGATCAGATATGTATTCACTGTAAGCAGCATCAAAAATTATTACTGCTTTATTTTCTTTTGCATAGTCAACAAAATTTTTCAGTTGTACATGAGTTGCAACAGATCCTGTTGGATTGTTAGGGCTGCATAGGTAAATTAAATCTACCTTATCTTTTGGAATATCCGGAAAAAAACCATTTTCTTCATTACATTGCATGTATACAAGACTATCATATTCTCCCTTTTCCACTGAATAATTTCCAGCTCTGCCGGTAATAACATTTGAGTCAACATAAACAGGATATGCCGGATCCTGTATTGCCACAATAGAATCTGGTGAAAAAATCGATTGAATATTACTGGAGTCGGGTTTTGCTCCGTCACTTATGAAGAAATCATCCGATGACAGGGTTATTCCTTTACTTCTGTAATAATCAGATAAAGCCTGTCGTAGTTTAGTGTTTCCCTGTTCATCACCGTAACCGGAATATGTAGTAGTATCAGCTAGATTGTTAACTCCTTTAACAAGTCCCGATACAACTGCCGGAGTTAAAGCTTCTGTTGTATTTCCTATGCCAAGCTTTTTAAGAATCATCTGCGGATGCTTTTCCTGAAACTCTCTTGTTCTTCTGGCGATTTCCGGAAAAAGATATCCTGCTGCCAGCTTTTTGTAATTTAAATTTATTTTTGCCACTTAAATTGCTCCTATTTAATAATATCCCACAATTTTGTGGGATATTTTCCTACAATTCCATTTTTAAAATACACACATCCTTAACCAGTGTTATGTTAAACAACAGGTTGCTGAGACAATATGATGTGACCCCCATGCTTGCATTACCGTGGATTAGCTTACACAATAGTTAATCACCGCGTGCAAGCACGCCACATACAAGATTTCGGAGGCCACAATGAGAAGTATAGTTTACGTAGGAATGGATGTCCACAAGGAAACAATAGCAATCGCAGTTTTCAGAGACAACAATGGAAATGTAGAGTTTGAGAGAACAATAAGAAATGAACCAGGGAAGATCAGGAAATTCTTCAATAAACTGAAAGAAAAGGGAGAAAGTATTTTAAGTTGCTACGAAGCAGGACCCACTGGATTTGATCTCTACAGAATACTTGAGGAAATGGATATTACCTGTTATGTAGCCGCACCGTCACTTCTACCCCGAAAGCCAGGAGACAGAATCAAAACAGATAAACGAGATGCCATTTTGTTGGCCAAAGTTTTACGGAATGGAGAAATTGTCTCGGTTCATGTGCCTACCAGATCTGATGAAGCAGTTAGGAACTATCTCAGAATGTGTAATAATACTAAAAGTGATCTAAAAAAGCAAAAGCAACGGCTGTTAATGTTTCTTCTTAGCATAGGTATAAAATATGAAACAGGCAAAAGATACTGGACAGGAATACATCGGAAATGGTTAAAGGCTCTTGAGTTTGAGGAAGAACTAAGTAAGAACGTTTTTGATGAATATTATATTGCAATATGTGAGCTGGAAGAGAAAATATCGAAACTCAAAGAAAAGATAGAAGAAATAGCTGCTGAAGCCAGATATACAGAAAAAGTTTCTAAGCTTCGGTGTTTCAAAGGAATTGATACACTCACAGCCCTTACATTTGTATCTGAGATAGGAGATTTCCGAAGATTTAGAAAAGCTGCTGAATTTATGGCATACATGGGATTGGTTCCATCTGAATATTCAAGTGGTGATAAAAGAAGACTGGGGAGTATTACAAAAGCCGGTAATTCAAGATTACGGAAACTGTTAATTGAATCGAGCTGGCATTACAAATATTATGTACCGTCAAAAAGATTGACTATGAGAAGGAAAGGGCAATCATCAGAAACAATTGCATATGCAGATAAAGCTGGGAGAAGACTAAATAAAAAATATAATAAACTAGTATTACGAGGGAAAATATCTCAGAAAATAGTTACAGCAGTAGCCAGAGAATTATCAGGTTTTATCTGGGGAATGATGGCTGGAAAGACATCTTTAGTTTAGAACATGATTTTAAAATAGTAAGAAATAAAATATGGATAGAAGGGTGGATAGAGAAACAATAGTGATAAAGGAGAATCCTCGAAAACACTGGGAGGCAATAATTACATTGATCCTCGAACTGAGACAGAGGCAGCTCCCGACGATCCCATTGACCTGTGGTAACCAATCCACGAATATCAGAGTGGTCTATCGCCGTACAAACGTTTCTCTATCTTTTCTTTTATCTATGATTTCTAGGAGAATTTATAGAATAGAAAAATAGTTATTGACAAAGGTCACAACATATCAGTGTTTTTGCTCC
>DAOVSY010000251.1 GCA_030633365.1 Spirochaetaceae bacterium
AAAATGGGAAAAACTTTCTGAAGCTTCTATGGATACAAATACAAAGATATTAGCTGAGCTTTTTGGGAAAATTACCCAGGGAACAGATCAGATGTCTATAAAGTTGATAAATGATTCTTTAAAAAGAATGCGTGAACAAAGTAATAAGATTGTTTCTATTCTAAAAATTATATCAGTATATCAAAGAGAAAAGTATAAATTTGATATTCGTAATAATATTGTAATTCAATTGGGAATAAGTCCTGAAGATATGCAGGCTAAACCGGATAATACTATATTAAAAATTAAGCAGAACTTTGTAAAGATATTGGGTAAGGGGATTCCTTTTTATGCTGAATTGATTAAGGAGATTTTTGCTGAAGAAGCAATGACCGGGGGTGAATCATTAAAATCTGATATAATAAAAAAACTTGGAATAAAAAAAGTAAAGAAGGAAGAAAAAAAGGATATTAATTACAGACAGCTTCTAATGGATTCATTGAGAATTCTTTCTACTGTTTCCATACCCCTGGAACAGGCTTTGAATAAGCTTGACTTTAATAATTCTCTGATAAAAGAAAAGACCCTTTCCTTAGGGGATAAATTCAGGCTGTGGATAATGAATTTTTCTCATAAAGAAAATGTAAAAAAAATTATATCTATTGAAATTTTTGATGAGAGACTTTCAAATACTAAAACAATACAAATGGATTTTAATGAATACCTTGAAAATAGCAGGAAAAAAATGCTAATTATAGCTTCTCTTAGTAATAAGGTGAGCACTACTTTTCGTAAGATGGAATCAGCTTCAGAAGATGTCATTCTGGATTTTATAAGTAAATCTCTTGAAGAAATAACTATTATTTCCAATAAACTGGATCCTGTTAATTTATACCTAAAAAGTGAAGCTGGCAGAGATCAGCGAAAAGCTCTTAAGGGAGTAAAAATAGAGTATACGTCTATAATAAATATCCTTGTTAAAACAAATCAAAAAAGACACGATTATATATCCAGAATGGAAGAGATAGAGCAGATGAAAAAGCTGGGCGTTTTATAGAAAATTTCTATTCTACCCGATACTTTCCCAATACTCTTAAATCTTCAGAAAAATTACCCATTTCTTTTAAAGCATTTTCGAAGGCTTTACTGTTATCAGGAAGATCTACAGATAAAAAGAACATATATTGCCATGGTTTTCCCGGAATAGGTCTGGATTCCAGTTTATTCATATTTATCCCACTATCTGCAAGGACTTTCAGACAACTGAACAATGCTCCTGGTTTATCCGGAGTTGAAAAGACAAAAGCAGCTCTGTTTGGTGTTTCGTACTCAGCTCTGTCTGTCCTGGTGATAATAAAAAATTTAGTATAGTTTCTGGGGTTGGTTTCGATGCTTTCTTTTAGAATATCCATTCCATATACTCTTGCTGCTTCTTCACCTGCTATAGCAGCACAGGAAGGATCCTTTAATTTAGAGAGATGTTCAACAGCTCCTGCTGTGTCATAGAAAGGTATTCCTTTCATCTCTTTATGTTTTTCAAAAAAATCAGCACATTGAGCCAATCCCTGAGGATGAGAGTAAACTTTTCTGATATCTTTAAGAGCAGATCCTGGTAATCCAATAAGATTATGAACTATTCTAAGTTTATATTCTCCTACAACAGCAATATCAGGGTATCTTACTAACAGGTCAATGTTTTCGTTAATAGTACCTGCAAGTGAGTTTTCTACCGGGATTGCTCCAAATGAAGCCTTCCCTTGCAGAACAGATTCAAATACATCTATAAACTCAGGCTGAGGTACTGCAATAACATCATCTCCAAAATAACGGTGTATTGCTTTTTCACTGTATGCTCCTCTGACTCCCTGGAATGCAATATTTTTTTCAATACTAGTGGATGCTTCATCTGTGGTTCTTACATTAATAGGTCTGTTTTCAGGTATTCTTTCAATTTCTTTACCTATTACAGGAGAGAGAGCCTGGATATCACGCATTAATTTTTCAAATTCTTCCGGATACAGTGACTGAGGACCATCAGACATGGCATTATCCGGGTCCGGATGAACTTCTACAACCAGACCGTCTGCACCAGCTGCAATGGCAGCAAGGGCCATAGGAGGTACTTTTGCTCTTAAACCAGTAGCATGGCTGGGATCTACTATTATTGGAAGATGACTTAATTTCTGAACAACAGGAATTGCGGATAGATCAAGAGTGTTTCTTGTATATGTTTCAAATGTTCTAATTCCACGTTCACATAGAATGATATCATTAGTACCATGAGCCATAAGGTATTCTGCAGCCATAAGCCATTCTTCAATTGTTGCAGAGAGCCCCCTTTTTAGAACAACAGGCATCCCAATGGCTCCAACAGCTTTCAGCAATTCAAAATTCTGCATGTTTCTTGCACCAATTTGAAATGCATCAACATAATCTTTCATCATATTTACATGATCTGTACCTACGATTTCAGAAACAACAGGAAGTCCCACAGAATCTCCTGCCTCTTTTAGAATTTTAAGACCTTCTTCACCCATTCCCTGAAAAGAATAGGGGGATGTTCTGGGTTTAAATGCTCCGCCTCTAAGCATGACTGCACCAGATTGGCGAACGGCCAGTGCTGCTTTAAACATCTGTTCTTTTGATTCAACTGCGCAGGGGCCGGCTATAACAGCTACTCTGTTACCACCAAATTTTACTCTGCCTATATTAACAATTGTATTATCTTTTTTTAGTTCTCTGGATACAAGTTTATAAGGTTTAGAAATTGGAATTACTCTGCTGACACCGGAGAGAATTTCAACCTCTCTGAGATCGATACTGATGTTACCAACAGCACCAAAAATTGTTTCTTCTTCACCTATAATTTCACGAACCTTAAACCCTTTTTCTTCTAAAAAGCTTCTAAGGTATTCTTTGTCTTTTAAATTTATATTCTGCTTTAAAATTATAATCATAGAAACAAGCTATTTATTAAAGTAAATAGTGTCAAGTGAACAATTCTAAAACTTTTCTAATTACTTGAACTAAACCCTTCTGTATTTAGTACATACCTTACAGAATCCATCGCATGCCCGGAATTTACAATGCTTCTTTCCGTTACCATGGAATCCATTATAAATGCATCAATTTCTTTTTTATAATCCATAATCTTTGAAATATAATCCAATGTTATTTTTGGTGTCCCGCTCCCTGTAACTCTTCCTCTCCCGGCATTATACATAGCAAGTCCAACTATTTCATTCCCACCGCTCTCGATAGATTTTGCCAGATAAGCTAAACCGTGTATAGCATTTATTTCCGGATCAAAAAAATCTGATTCTGTTAAATTGGGAAAAGATTTACTGTTTAGCTGGAAAAGACCTCTGTCTATGGAGCTGGTATTTTTGTTGACAGCATTTGGATTATAGGAACTTTCAGCAAATGCCAGCGAAAAAGCAAGGGAAACAGGAATATCATTATTACTGGCATTTCTAAGAATTATATCTGTAATTTTTGGAGATTTGGTTAACTGGTCCAAATAGTTGACAATGTGTTTTTTTGTTAATGGATTTCTGTAGAGATAAAGGCCTAAATCCTCAGTTTTAGCAAGCTGTACAGGCAGACCTTCAGTTTTCTTTAATTCCAGTTCCGGTATTTCAAATACAGACTTATTGTCTAATATATCGCCAGTACTTCCAGTCGATATCGACTGAGTACATGTAATGATCATTGGCAGCAATAGTACCAATATTATATAGTTTTTGATGGGAAGCCCCCGAATTATTATTTTCTTTTACAAAAAAGAGATTTATTCATTATTGGAGATAAAATTCAAGTAGCTGAAAGACCAAAGAACATGTTTTTATTATAATTAGTGCAATAAATCTTAAAACCCCGGTATGCTGTTGACAATAATGAATTATGGAGAGTATACTAATAAATTAATCATAACTTGATAAAGTTGTATTAAAGCATCAGTCATACTGTTTTTTTGTGCCCTTCCCTGTTACGCACCCGTAATATCAGGAGGAGGAACATTTCTGAAATCTAAAATATTATTATATTTATGTATCTCCTCATTAACACTTTTAGATACTATTTTTAATTTTAAAAATTTAGTTAGGGGATTTAAGCAGGGAGGATAAAAATATGCTGTGTTTCCCCCTAAAGAAAAATTTTAATATATTATTTTTTGGAGGAGAATATGTCAGGAATAAAGAAAGTACTGACAATGTCAGTACTCATTCTGCTGATCATGGCCGTGTTAATCGGATGTCCCATGCTTCTAAAAGACAGCACTATAAAAAGCGGACAGTATATCGAACTGAACATTGGCAGTGATTCAGCGGCAAAAGCTATTAAAGTCACCGAATATGATGTCACAAAACTGGAAATCGAAATCTATGATCCTCAGGGGGTATTAATTGATGATTTCTCATGGTACCCGGATGAAGGTCAGCAGTCATACCTGATCCCTGTTACTGTGGAGGGAGAGCATGAAATAGTTGTAACCCACATCAGTGATGAGAATGGTACAGTTATCGAAGCGGTTGAATCCGCATTTTTTAATATTGAGGCAATGATTATAACAGCCATCAATATTATCCCTGGATTTATTGGGTATATTGATATTACACCAGGTTCTGAAGGTATATCTGAAGAAGATGGCACTTTAACTGTATCCTTAACAGGAATTAGTGCTCCAGATGGAACTTTTACACCCATGGGTTTATTCCCGGAAGGGGCTGATATGAGTGGGGATCCTATGCTGCTGATTGTTGCTATGGGTGGTGATCCAGGCTTAATTGGTGGAGCTGTTAGTTCCACAATGTGTGTTCCTAATACTCAAATCCCATGGATAGGGACCGGGGGCACTACTTATGATTTATACATTTGGGTTGATATGAATGGCAATCTGGAATTTGGTGCATATATGCCTGAGCCTGGAATTGATCTTCAATTAACTGATTTCCCGGTAACTGTGGAAATAAATGGGGATACAAGCATGGAGTTTACAGGAAGT
>DAOVSY010000633.1 GCA_030633365.1 Spirochaetaceae bacterium
ATGGTAATAGCTTTTATTGTAGTTCGAAAGTCCTTTGCAGGAAAACAGATTCTGGATTTTCTTTCTATGCTTAGCTATGCAATTCCTGGAACTGCGGTGGGGATAGTTTATATTCTTGCTTTTAATAAGGCTCCATTTAAACTTTCCGGAACGGCCTTCATTTTAATAGCAGTATATGTTTTTCGAAATGTTCCTATTGGAGTCCAGGGTGGAATAGCAGCTCTGAAACAGATATCCGGGGATATTGAAGAGTCTTCTACCAATTTAGGTGCGAGTACTGCTTATACATTTAGAAAGATAACATTACCACTTGTAAGACCAGCATTTTTTGCAGGTGCTACATTTGCCTTTGTTCGTAGTATGACAGCCATAAGTGCAATTATTTTTCTTGTTTCAGCCAGATGGAACCATCTTACAGTTCTTATTCTTGCTCAGACTGAAATAATGCGCCTGGGTGCAGCATCAGTACTATCATTTGCCTTAATTATAGTAGTTATGGCATTTATATTTATAATTATGAAGCTTACAGGTCTTAAACAATCCCAGATATTTGGAACTACAAAATAGCCTGGTCGGGACTTCGTCCCTGCTCGGCAATGCAACCATAGGAGATAAAGAATGGAACAGAAGAATGACAATAACTATCTTGTTCTTAAAGATATAACAAAGATTTTTAGTGATGGTCGTGGTAATGAGGTCACTGCAGTAGATAATATCTCCTTAACAATTAAAAAAGGTGATTTTGTGACACTTTTAGGACCATCTGGTTGTGGGAAAACTACTACTCTGCGTATGGTTGCCGGCTTTGAATTACAAACATCTGGTGATATAACTTTAGCTGATAAACTAATAAATAATGTAGCTCCCTTTGACAGGAATATGCCAATGGTTTTTCAAAGTTATGCATTATTTCCACATTTAACTATTTTTGAAAATATTGCCTATGGATTAAAAATACGTAAATTGTCAAAAGAGGTAATTAAAAATGATGTAGCAATGGTTTCCCAAATGGTTAACCTTGTGGGATTGGAAAACAGATACCCAGGAGAGTTGTCCGGTGGTCAGCAGCAGCGTGTTGCACTTGCAAGGGCACTTGTTCTTAAACCGGAGATAATTCTTTTTGATGAACCCCTTTCAAACCTTGATGCAAAGCTTAGGATACAGACAAGAACAGAAATTAAACGTGTGCAACAGATGATGGGTATAACTGCTCTTTATGTTACTCATGATCAATCTGAAGCGCTAAGTATGTCCGATCAGATTGTCATAATGAACAGAGGTGAAATAGCTCAGGTAGGAACTCCGGAAGAGATATATAATAATCCTAACAGTTCCTTTGTTGCCGATTTTATTGGGAATGCTAACTTTATAGATGCAAAGGTCTCTGAAGTTGGTTCTGATAAAATTACCGTTACTGTTCAGGGTAAATCTATATCAGTTGAAAAAACAGGTGAAGAGTTTTCTGAAGGAGAAGAAGTTTCTTTGGCAATAAAGCCGGAAGCTGTAGACATTAGTCTGGAACCAACAGGATTTACCGG
>DAOVSY010000282.1 GCA_030633365.1 Spirochaetaceae bacterium
ACCTTTTCTTTCCACTGATCAGGCAGACCCATAATCATATTATAGGAATGCGCTGTTTTAGCAGCATGAACTATTTCTTCAAAGGAAGCGGCCGGTTTACCATATTCTATATTCTCCCTTATAGTCCCGGAAAATAAATGAGGTTTTTGAAGAACTACACCTATCCTGCTTTGGAGTGCTTTTTGTGTGTAGTCACGGTAGTCGTGTCCATCCATATAGATTTTACCTTCTACAGGTTCGTAGTATCTGGAAAGTAAACTAGCAATGGTTGTTTTACCACCTCCTGTTGGGCCAACTATAGCCACGGTTTCCCCTGGTTTTATGATAAGATTAAAATCTTTGAGAACAGGATTGTTTTCTTTATACCAGAAGTTAACGTTCTCAAACTTCACTTCACCTTCAAAACTTGCCTGTTCCAGGGCCTCTGCTTTATCTTCAATATCCGAAGGAGTATCCAAAAGATCAAAAACACGTTCTGCTCCGGCTATAGACTGTTGCATACCACTAAATACTCTTGCGAGATCCTGAATGGGCCAGAGCATAAATGTTATAAAACCTATAAAGGCCCGGAGCCCTCCAATGGTAAGTTCTCCCAGTTGTAGCTGCCATCCTCCATACCATAAAATAGCACCCAAAGCGAGGGTAATTATTAGTTGTACTGCAGGTAGGAAAAGAGCAGATAACCATGCAGCTCTAAAGGATGTTCTGTACATTTCTCCTGTAAGTCCTCCAAAATTTCTTAGATTCATCTTTTCTCTTGTTAAAGCTTTTACAATTTTTACACCAGTAAAACTTTCATTGTAAGCAGCAGTAATTTTTGAATTCATTTTACGGGCTTTTCTATATTCGCCTAAAATGTGGGTTTTAAACTTTGCAGCAGTAAAAACCAGTAAGGGTAATATTATTGCCATAATTAGAGCCAGTTTTACATTGATCATTGTCATAAAAATAAGGGCAATTGTAATATTGAAAAAAGCCCAGATAGCATCAAGTAACATCCATGTGGCAAGATCTGCCATCTTTTCTGTATCAGATGTAATTCGGGATAACAGCCATCCAGTAGATGATTTATCAAAAAATGAGAATGACAGTTCCTGTATGTGGTTGAACAGTTTTTCTCTAAGGTCATACTGGATCCACTCTCCCAGGCGGCCTGCACAATAAATAAATATAAAAAAACTTATGCTGTTTACCAAATATACAATTCCATAGAGTTTACAGTAGTAAATGACCTTATCCAGGTTTTTAGCTAAAATCCCGTCATCAATAATTAGTTTTGTAATATAAGTTCCCAGACTATCCAGGAAAGCTGTAAACATAATTGCTAAAGTAAACCCTGCAAATAGTTTCCAATGAGGCCTGGTTAGTTTTAATATTCGTAATATAGTTCCTGTATTTTTTTCTTTCATAATATTATTCCTGACTATTATTCCTTTAGGGCTGCTTCGGACAGTTCCTTCTTCAGGTCATCTTCAATTTCAGTTTGAAGAATAAAAACCTGCTTATAAAATCCATCTGTTTTCACTAATTCCTGGTGTGTTCCTTCCTGGACAATTTCTCCATTTTTCAACACCAGAATTCTGTCTGCCATCTTTAATGTCTGTATCCGGTGAGCAATTATAAAATTTGTCCGTCCTTTCATTAGTTTTTCCAGAGCAGTTTTTATTTTTTCCTCTGTACCTGCATCAACTGCTGATGTTGAGTCATCCAGAATTAGAATTGCCGGATCTTTAAGAATTGTTCTTGCAATTGTAATTCGTTGCTTTTGTCCTCCAGACAGACTTACTCCTTTTTCTCCAACCATGGTATTGTAGCCTTCAGGAAAGTCCATAATAGAGTCATGAATGGCTGCAGCTTTTGCAGCTGAAATAATCTCATTCATGGATACTTCTCTATCCAGACTGTAACTTATATTTTCTTGAATGGTAGTAGAAAATAGAAATGGTTCCTGTTCTACTATTCCAATATTTTTTCTTAAAAAATGTCGGCTATAATTATTTAAGGGTCTACCATCCATAAGTATTTCTCCTTCCTGATATTCATAATTCCTTGGAAGGAGATTGACCAGGGTTGATTTTCCTGAACCCGTAGCTCCAACAAGGGCTATTTTTTCTCCTTCACTACATTTAAAAGAGATATTATTTAGTACCGGCACATCTTTATTGTAGGAAAATGATAAATTTTTAATTTCAATATTACCTTTTAATTTTTCATTTCCATCTATTCCACCTGTATGAAGTTCCTCTTTTTCAGTATTCATAACTTCACTTATTCTGTTAAACGAAACAAAACTTTTTGAGAGTTCTGTAATAGTCCTACCTAGTTCCTGAAGAGGCCATATAAGGGCATTTACCATGGTAGAGAATGCTACAAATGTTCCAGGTGTCATAGAGCCATCTATTACCATAAAAGCACCAACAAGAATTGTCAGAACAAATTGCAGTCCGCAGATAGTATGTGCCACCGGCCAGTAAAGAGTATGACGAATAAGGAGAGTCATTCCCTTCTGACGCTGAGTACTGTTAGTTTTTTTAAATTTTCCCTTTTCCCAGTCCTGCCGTGCAAATGCTCTAACAACTCTTATACCTGACAGATTTTCCTGAATTATGGCTGTCATCTTCCCCTGGTGATTTTGAAAATCATCATAAGCTTTAAATATTTGTCTAAAGAAAAAGACAGATAAAAAAGCTATAAGTGGAACAGCCATAATTGAAAGTAGAGCAAGCTTTGCATTTAAAAATAAAAGGATAACAAAGTTTATTATAAAAAGCAGTCCTATTCTGATAATTCCCGGAACCTGCTCTGCAAAAAAACGTCTTACAGCATCCACATCTGAAGTTGCACGTTGTACCAGTTCTCCTGTCTGTGCATTATCATGGTATTTAAAAGAAAGATGTTGAATATGATCATACATCTGATTACGAATATCTTTAGCCACAGTTTCTGATACCTTTGATTTTCCCCGGCCTTCCAGGAAACTAAAGACAGCTCGAAAAAGTGACAGACCGCCAAAGAGAAGCGTGAAGAGCATTACCACTGTCATCCCACGGTTTTCCAGATATACCCTGTCTATAATATGACGGATTACAAGATTACCTGCAGATTCAGCAGCTACCTCACCGGCTATGGCTGCAAGAGCTCCAATATAAACCCATTTGGATTTACCAATTAGTAGAAGAAGTTGTTTAATTTTTTTTGTGTATTTTTTCAAAGCATCCGGCCTCCTGTATCCGGTTTGCTATGGGTGATTTCCGCGGAAGGTTATATTTGTTCTGAAATTTAATCAGACCCAAAAAAAACCGCGGAACCTGTAAGGTGTCCGCGGTGGATTAACTAATTTTTAGTCTCTAGCCTATCTAAAGGCTCCACTTAAAAAATCCACGGACACAAGATTCCCATTAAGGGCAGAGGGTGCATATAATGCTTGTATACTGATTCTCATGTACGTCTCCTTTTATTTGATCAACTGACTATTACTATATGGAAGGGGACTTAATGTGTCAACCAGTAAAAAATATATTGTAATATATACAACAGGATGATTTAAGGTATATCGATTCCAATAGTTAAAATCAATTTATTCCCAGGAAAAAGAATAATCCATATCCCATCTGTCCCGAAGTTCTACCATCTGTTTCTGAAGAACGTCAGGTA
The DNA here is from genome assembly GCA_030633365.1 of Spirochaetaceae bacterium. The sequence goes on from DAOVSY010000282.1 coordinate 3,655, forward strand.
CAGGGCAGCCGTGATCTTTACGGTATTTCCATGCGTCCCATTCTTTTTCCCCTGCAGTATAAATTCGATCTTCTCCAGGTGCTTTTTCAGAATTACGCAGGCCTCTTACTATCAGTCCTGCAATTTTCTTAAAAGTTTCAAGGCCAAGAAAAAACTCAGTATTTATAGCAATAAAAAAATGTCCAAGAGGATAGGGGATTCTTTCTCCATTCTCATCAAATCCGTTTAAGTCTTTTAAAAAAGACCCTCCCTGAAGAGCTGCAGATAAAACCTCTACAACTGTTGCATACCCATATCCCTTAAATCCTGCTGTTAGCTCGCCAAGACCCCCAAGAGGAGCCATAGCCGCTTTACCTTTTGTAAGATCTACAAGTATCTGATCTGTATCAGTTCTTGATTTCCCATCCCGGCCAATAACCCATCCCTCAGGTAGCTCTTTTCCCTCTCTACTGTACATCTCCACCTTACCCCGCTGGGATACAGAGGTTGCACAATCAAGTATAAAAGGGAATTCCTCATCAGTGGGGAATCCGATTGTAAGGGGATTTGTCCCCAGCATATTCTCTACACCAAATGTCGGGGCAATAGATGGCCTTGCATTTGTTCCGGTTATTCCTATCATTCCGGCTTCACTTGCCATTAATGAATAGTACCCTGCAATTCCGTAATGAGTTGAATTTCGAACAGTTACCATTCCCATACCGTGTTCTTTTGCTTTGTCTATAGCCATTTGCATGGCTTTTTTGGAGACCACATGTCCCATTCCGTTATTTCCATCTAAAACAGCAGTTGTGGTTGTTTCTTTTACAACATCAATTTTTGTTTTTGGATTTAGTATTCCCCAATCTATTCTGTCAATATAAATTGGCTTAAGCCTTCCTATTCCAT
>DAOVSY010000042.1 GCA_030633365.1 Spirochaetaceae bacterium
ATAATACGTGCCTTTTGAGCATCTTTTCTTTTTAGAGAAAGACGGCCAATTCTGCCCAGTGGAATATTTTCCCCCAGCATCATACCTGTTTCAATTAGAAGAGCGTAGTCATCTAAAATCCTCTTTGCCAAAGTTCCTGTAATATTATGTTTTTTTGCAATATATCTGGACATGGATTTTCCTGTAAACTGATCGGGAATATTTGTTTTATCTATATGTATACTCCTGTTAATTTTCATAAAACCATTGGTCAAATAAATTGTTCCTTCTCTAATTCTTTCTTTTTGTTTTTCGATAGATACAGTTTTTTTACAGACAGCTATTATATATGCTGCTGATGTTTTTTTTAATTGACCTGAAGAAAATTCAACAGCTTTTCCAATCTCAACACTGCTAACAATATTTGTTGCCAGAATGGATACAGTTTTTGGGACATCACTTCTTAGATGAATACTTGCATATTCAACTTCTCTTGTCTCCTCTTTTGGATTGATGCTTACAATAGATCCGGAATATGTAAGCACAATAACACCTCTGGGGTCGTTTTCATCCATTGTATTAACCAGTTCCATTTCCAGTATCTTAGCCTGTTGTTCAAAAAGACTGCATTTTCTGTTCCAGGTATCTGCAAGTAGAGTTTTAAAATCAGCAGTATCCGGAAGTTCCGATGAAGCTATAAGAGATTCCATATGCAATTTTATTTGTTCAGGTAATTCATTAAAAATCATTATTTCCTCCAAAAAATTGGTATTTAAGTAGTATCTTTATCTTACTGTTCTAAGTATAACACATAATATTTTCAAAAAATAGCGAAATAAATGGTTTTTTATGGAAAAAGGGTTTATATTGCTATTTGAAAACAGAAATACTAATGGAGGTATTGAAATGGATGAATATTTTGCACAGGTTTCAGAAGATGTTCAGAATCACCTTAAACAACTTGTCGGTACAGTAAATTTACCGGCAGGGGAAGATGCTCTTGAGATTCTTTCCAAAGGGTGGCTGGAAAAGGAAGAAATATTTAATTCTCAAATTTTAGAAAGAAAACTGGAAGAGTCAGACAGCTTTGCAGTTGAAGAACCCCGGGGAGGATTAATAATGACTTATTCCGGTTCTCTTCTGACAATTGGACCAATTGTAGATGATGGCAGAAGAGTGGAATATGCAAGCGTAGGGCTTCGTACAGATGTTCCTGAAAGTGCAGAGAAGGAGGGATCTGTAATTAGTATGGATATACTTCAGGGTGAACAGGCTGATTTTTTAGTTGGACCAATAAAAAAGAGTTCACCGGTTTACAAAATTGCTTTGGTTAAAGAAGAAATGCCAGTAGCCGAGGAAGAAGAACTTCTGTCTGAAATGACAAAAGTTTTAGCAGATGACTTTGTCGAAATTAATAAAACACTAATTATTGATTGATATGTATATACAAAGCCCTTTTCGAAGAATAGAAAATATTATGGGAATGAGGCATGTGCCTGATTCTGAAGATCTTGAAAAATCTTTAGATCGGGCTATTCCTTCTCTCCTTAAAGAGCTTTCGGAAATTAGACCCCGGGGAAGCAATGGAAAACCTGGGGGGCTTATTGTTCTCAAACAGTTGCCAACAATTATTGTGCCGGACCTTCATGGGCGGATTGATTATCTAAGGGCTCTTCTTTCATGGCGGCCGCCTGGTTCAGGTTATAATGTTTATCAGGAACTTTCTATGGGAAGAATACAGGTTATTTGTGTAGGAGATGGTTTCCATTCAGAATCCAGGGGATTTTTGAGATGGAAAGATGCTTTAAAAGAGTTTACAGGGGAATATAAAAAGCATAGAGCTATGGATGAGGAAATGAAAGAGAGCCTTGGTGTTATGATGGTAGTTATGGAGCTCAAGTCAGCATTTCCGGAAAATTTTCATTTTCTAAAAGGAAATCACGAGAATGTTTTAAATGAAGAATCTTTGGAAAACAGACCTTTTAGGAAATTTGTTTTTGAAGGTGCAATGGTAAAACTATGGTTTGAAAAATTTATCAATAATGTAACTTTTAAAAAATATTATCAATTCGAGAAATTACTGCCGGTTTTTGCAGTAGGAGACAGGTTTTGTGTTAGTCATGCGGAACCAAGAATGTATTATTCCAGGGATAAGTTAATAGAAGCTATGATAAGCAGAGAAATTATTTTTGACTTCACCTGGACAGCCAACGATGAAGCTGAAACCAGCAGCGTTCTTAAATATCTTGAGGAATATTTTCCCGGTGACAGTCTGTCCCTTATGTTTGGTGGGCATAGACCGGTAAAAGAAAAATATTTAGCAAGAGCAAATGGCCGGTATCTTCAAATACATAATCCGGATGAATTTATTGCAGTATATATACAAAATATGTCGGAGTTTTCAAAAGAAAGAAATATTCTGATTTTACCTAAAAGGGAGGTCAGATAAAATGGCAAAATTACCTGATAGTATTGGAAAGTATAAGGTTGAATCCCTTATTGCAAAAGGAGGGATGGGGGCTGTTTACAAGGCTATCCATCCTACACTGAACCGTCCTGTAATAATAAAAAAACTTACTCTTAGAGGTCGAAAAGATATTACAGAACGTTTCAAACGTGAAGCCAGAATTCTTATGGATTTTCGTCATGACGGTGTAGTTAATATGTATGATCACTTTAAACTTGGTCTTTCATATTACATAGTACTTGAGTTTGTAGATGGAGTTGCTTTGGATGCTGTTATTAAAAAACAGCGTTATCTTGATAGTGGAATTGTTGCCTATATTCTATATCATGCTGCTCAATCTTTGAACTATGCCCACGAAAAGAAAGTTGTGCATAGGGATATAAAACCAGCAAATCTATTACTTTCAAAGTCCGGAGATATTAAACTGGTTGACTTTGGAATTGCTGTTTCTGATGAAGATTCTGAAGAAGGTCTGACTCGGGAAGGTATGACATTAGGAACACCCAGTTATATGGCTCCGGAACAGTTTAGTAATACTAAAAATGTTGATCTTAGGGCCGATGTTTATTCACTTGGTGTTCTTGTTTATGAAATGCTTACCGGAAAAAAACCATTCCCAGGTGGTTTCAGTCCAGAACTTGTTTTAAAAATACAAAAAGGTAAATATCCCAATCCACGTAAGTTTAACCCTCATATTCATCCTGTTCTTCTTCGATTTATCAGGAAATCAATGAAACCAAAACTTGAACGGCGATATAATGATTTAAATCCTGTTATTAAAGAAATGGAACATTTTTTAAGTGGATATGATAAAGAAGAACTTAAGAGTATTGTTAAAGATATAGCAGAGGGAAAAGATGGATGGAAACCAAAATATAAAAGTAAGGGACGATTTCTTATAAGAGTTATTTTACCGGTTATAGCAGGGATAGTGCTATTACTGGGTGGATATTATTGCTATCTTACAGCTTATCACAATGGATTATTTAGAAGTGGAAGTTATGATCCTGTAATTTTCTCAGTTCAGACAACAGCTGAAACACAGCCATGGAATAAGATATTTATTAGTGCCGAAATTTTTGAGGATGACAATAACCTAATACCCAAAGTATGGGATAGAAAGATCTTATTTAGAAAAATTAAGGAAAATAAAACCGATGGAACTTATACATTCCAATCATTACCTGTTTATCTTCCCCATGGATCATACCGGGCAAAGGTTGAAGTGGAGGATGAGCTATACTGGCATTCATTTGTTATTATTCCTGATAAAAATAAAAATTTTAATCCATTTGTATCAAAGGCAATTCAGATATATTCAGGAAAGGATAGAGGGCTGACACTTCCAATTTCATACACTGTTGATATTAGAAATATTATAACCGGAGACCTTTTAGATGATAGCGTTGAGCTTTCAATCAGCAGAAATGGGAATTGGGTAGAACTAAATGATTCTGAGATTTTAATGACCGGTTCTGTATACAAATTCCGTATTGAGCATGAAGATTATTTTAGTAAAATATTTTCTCTAAGAATTAAAGACGATCAGAATATATTAAGGATAGAAGCAGGTCTCCTGCCCAGATCCATAACAGAAGAATTGAAATTTCTAATTAAATAGGGAGGAGGTTGTATGACAGCTTTTATAAGAAAAATTTTTATGATTCTAATAGGATTACTGGCAGGTACTGCATCGTGGGCTGTAATTGAGTTACTTTTTTATTTTGGCGAATCTATAAAGTATCATCTTTTATGGAATAGTTTTGCTGGGGCATCTATTGGGTTATTTTTTGGACTTTTCTTTGGCAGTGCTGAGGGAATAATTTTATCTGATTTTAAACGATCAATACGTGGAGCAGTATCTGGTTCTAATATGGGACTGGCAGCAGGTGTCCTTGTAGTTCTTCTGGCTCAGAGCCTGTTATATAGTATAGGAAACGCAGAACTCTTTACCAGTTCTGTTAATGAATCGATTCTAATTCCTGTTTTTAGATCTTTAAGCTGGAGTTTACTAGGTCTTGTAATTGGATCCATAGATGGTATCAGATCCCGTTCAATAAGAAAAATTGGTATTGGTCTGTCCGGAGGTTTTCTTGGTGGATTAGCTGGAGGAATTCTCCTGGAGTTACTTACAAAAAATTGGTCAAATGGCTTTTTTGCCCGGGGCATAGGTCTGGCAGTTATGGGTGTTGGAATTGGTTTATTTTACACACTTTTTGAGTTTGCCGGATCCAATGGCCTTATTCGTGTTCTTACAGGATCATTACGGGGTAAGGAATATTTAATAGTTATGAAAAAAACAAAAATAGGCAATTCTTTAAATGCAAATATCCCTCTGGGAGAATATGCAGGTGTAGTAGCTAATCATGCAATTTTAAAAGCTAATAAAAAGGAAATAATTATAGAAGAATCTGAAGGCACAGTTCTTGTTAACGATCAACCAATTTCTAAACATGAACTTAAGTATGAAGATGTTATACAGATAGGTGATGCAAAACTTTTCTATTTACCTAGATAAATACAATTGGAGGATTTTAAATGAAAAGTAAAATAATGTTAAGTGCTGTCCTTTTAGGATTAATGATATTCCCTGGAATTATCTGGTCTCAGAATATTACAATTACACAGATTGATTCTACCGGACTTTTACCATTCTCAAAAATTGACTGTTATTTAAGTATTAGTGATGGAAAAGGTGAAATTATTGAAAATATTGACTCTCCCCTAATTAGTATCAGGCATGAAACATCAGAAGGCATGGATTTAGTTGAAATACTGGATGTTCAAAGAAATGATTTTTCAATTGGACAAATAACTTTTTTATTGGTTTTGGATAATTCCGGAAGCATGTATGATCCCGTTGGTAATGGATCCACTGGGACCCGGATGGATCATGCTGTTCGTGCTGTTAAAGAATTTTTACGTAATATTGATAATAGTAATGTCAGGGTAGGTCTGGCTGTGTTTAATACCAGGTATAATTTGATAGTAAAACCTGTTAATGATTTTAAAACTTTAGAAACTGCTCTTGACAGTATAGCGAAACCTGTCTCTGAAGATGCTTATACGGAACTATATTATTCCATAGATGAAGCTTCTAAGGATATGTCAGTTTACAGGGGAAGGAAAGCTATCCTGATCTTATCCGACGGAGAGAATTATCCTTTCTATACAAAGTCCGGTAAATTGCATCCGGATTTTGGAGAGTATATATATCTACCGGAAGATTCTCTGGATTCATTAAAAAATGAAAGCGTTACTTTATATGGTATAAATTTTTCTTCAAATAAGGATCCATTTCTTTCTTCCATAAGTATAGATTCAGGCGGGGAAATGTATAATGCATATACTGATAAAGAATTATCCGGCATATACAGCAAAATAAAAAATAGAATTGAGATGGAATATAAAGTTACAATCCAGGTTCCTTTGAATTTTTTAGAGATGCCTGAGCTAAGTGCTGAATATAAGGGGAAAACAGATACTCTGGATTACTACAGCAGCCCCCTTATGGGAAAAATAAGCGAAACTAAATTAATGCTAATTGTTTTCATTTTATTATTTTCACTTGGGGTTTGGTTTCTCCTGTTAAAATTACGCTTTGAAAGACCTGCAGACAGTGCCGAACTTTCCATGCTTCCATACGGTAATGGGAAAGCTCTTAAACAGACTGTTGCACTTACTTCCATGAACACAATTATCGGCGGATCAGCACAGGCAGATTTTACTGTTACTGGAATCCCTGATATAAAGGAATCGCATGCAACAATTGTTCAGGATGAAAAGGCAGGAACATACACAGTCATATCAGATGAGGAAATTAAGGTAAACAATCAAATTACCAGGAAACGTAAACTAAAACCTGGAGATGTTATTAATATAGAGGGTGCGACCATAGTTTTTGATGCTCCGGAAGATTAGTACTGTAAAATACTTTTTTTCAATACTTACAGCTTTTATTTTTGAGCCAGTACATTTATAATACCAGTACTCAAAATATGTAAAAGGAAACGTGCAGAATGGATGAGACAGTTATCATCTCCAGCAATATTGGGAAAAGACTGGATAAAATAAAGAAGCCTGAGCAGCATTTTCTTGTTTTTAAAGGGAAGAAAATTACGATTGTTGGCAAAATATCCATCGGACGTGACAGGTCTTGTAATGTTGTTTTTAATGATGCTCTTGTTTCGCGGGAACATGCAGTTATACAAAAGATAAAGGATTCATATTTTATAAAGGATTTAGGCAGTACAAATGGGACTTTTGTAAATAAGCAGAAAGTTCCCAATGGCCAATATATTAAGCTGAAAAAAGCGGACTCCATTAAGATTGGAAAAAATACCATACAACTGCAGTAAATAAAATATTTTCTTGCTTTCTAAAGAATCATAATTTACAATTCCTATACAATTAAAATGCTTTAGGAGAATTAAACTATGAAGAGACTCAGGGAAAATTTAATCTTGCAGATTCCAATTCTAATAATTCTGTTTTTCACATTATCTATTACAAATGTTTTTGGAGAAACAAGTGAATACAGATTAGTCTGGACTGATGATCCGGCTACAACAATGACAATCGGCTGGACACAGGCAGGAGGAAGTGATCCTCATGTGGTGGCTGGTTTGAAATCTAATGGTTCAGACTGGGTAAGAATGGAAGTCGATTTTCAAACTACTTTCGACAACACTCTTCATGCAGAGGGTTCATCACTTACAAGCAATTTTATAAATGCAAAAGGTCTTAACCCTGATACATCTTATTATTTTAAGGTAAAGGATTCTGATGGCAGCAGTGAAACAATGTGGTTTAAAACTGCCCCTGATACTCCTGGGCCATTTAATTTTATTGTAGGGGGTGATAGTCGAACAAACCAGGAACCACGTCGTCATGGGAATGCACTGGTTAGTAAAATTAGACCGCTCTTTGTTTTCTTTGGTGGAGATTATATAGCTGACTGTAGTAATGATCAGTGGCGAATGTGGCTTGATGACTGGCAGCTGACTAAAAGCAGCGACGGTAGAATGTATCCAATTATTCCTACTCATGGTAATCATGAGGATGATGTTATAGAGATGATGTATCAACTATTCGGTTTAAAAGATGCTGATGGTGGTAAAAATGCATATTATGCCTTAAATATCGGTGGGGATATGATGCGTTTATATACACTGAATTCTGAGCTGGAACCTGGAGTTGGTTATGGTGTATTTACAGACCAGGATGATACAGCCTGGAATATGCAGACTAAATGGCTTGCAGAAGATATGGCAAAGTATAAAGATTCTGTAAACTGGATGGTTGCAAGTTATCATAGACCTTTTAGACCACATATTCGTGATAAATCTGAAGGTCCTGGAAGAATTGACGCATGGGCAGATCTTTTTTATGAATATGGAATGGATCTTGTTACTGAAAGTGATACACACCTTGTAAAATATACATACCCACTAAAACCGAGTAATGATCCTGATAGTTTTGAAGGTTTTATTAGAGATGATGAAAACGGTACAGTCTTTATAGGCGAAGGTAGTTGGGGTGCACCTCACAGAGCCAATGATGACAATAAACCATGGACTGTTTCCAGTAATTCTTTCTGGCAGTTTAAAGTTATTCAGGCGACAGAAGAAAAACTGGACATAAGAACAGTAAAATTCGGTTCAATAAAAGCACATGCCGGTGGTGATGTATACGATCCTGAGACAGTTACTGAATTAACTCAGAGTGAAAAAGATGCAAATCCTCTTGCATTACCTGATGGATTAATATATTGGCAGTCTCTTGCTGGAGAAGTTTTATCACTTCCTTTTAAAGCAGCAGTTGATAATATTCAGTATGTTGGAACTGGTGCAGACTGGAAATACCTCGATGGAGGAGTTGATCCTGGTGAAGAGTGGGTAGGTTCAGATTATAATGATAATTCATGGGCAACAGGAGCTGCACAGCTTGGTTATGGTGATGGTGATGAAGTTGTTGAACTATCTTTTGGAGATGACTCAAATAATAAAGATTTAAGCTATTACTTTCGTAAAACATTTACAGTAGAAGATGCTTCGTCTTTAATAAAACTAAAATTGATGTTCCTAAGGGATGATGGTGGTGTTGTATATATAAATGGAACAGAAGCAGCACGATCCAATATGCCGGAAGGCAAAATAACCAACTCTACCAAAGCAACATCAGGTATAGGTGGTGAAGCAGAGACAACATATTATGAATATCAGCTTGATCCCTCTTTACTCACAGACGGTGAAAATATTGTTGCAGTAGAAGTTCATCAGTCTGATTTAACAAGTTCCGATGTAAGTTTTGATATGGTCCTGTATGGAATAGTAAGTAATGAAACTGGAGCTGTTCCTGCTTCACCAACAGAATTGTCAGGTAGTGCATTGTCTCCTTATGATATTGAATTAACATGGGCTGATAATGGAGAGAATGAAGTAGGATACGAACTCTGGCGTAAGGTTGGAGATGGTGGGTTTTCAATTTTTAATAGTCAGATTGATCCTGATACAGAAATTCTTACAGATATTTTGTTAGCTGTTAATCAGGAATATACTTATAAAGTCCGTGCTTATAATCAGTTTGGTTTATCTGATTTTTCAGGAGATATAACCGTAACAACTCAGCCCATAGATGTTCCTCTTGTAATGGGTGAGAATTTTAGTTCAGAGACTCTTGGTATCATGAATCAGACTAGCATTACGAGTAACTATGAATGGGGAATAGAAATAAATGGAGCCAAAACATATGCAATGATGAATGGCTATCATGCTGATGAAGCAAGTAATGACTGGTTAATTACACCACCAATAAATCTATTTGCCTATGAAAGAGAATATATAAATGCAGATTTGGCCTACAATTATGATGGTCCAAATTTAGAAGTAATGTTTTCTACCAATTATGATCCTGAAAACCACCCTGATCCTGCTTCTGCAAACTGGTTTAATATGAATGCAGATCTTCCTTCTATTGGAAGCTATACTTTTGAAAATACAGGAAATCTTGGATTCAATCTTATTTCAGAAGATTTTGAAGGTAATACAACCGGTAGTTTTACAGCATACAGCAGAATGAGCAACAAAGACTGGACTATAGAAAAAAGAGCAGATTATCTGGGTGCAGTAAGTAATGGATATGGAGCTGATGAAGCGAGTGATGACTGGTTAATTTCACCGGTAATTAAACTTGAAAAGGGTATGGCTGCCGAACTTGCTTTTGATTTGTACAGAAAGTATGACGGTCCACTACTTGAAGTAATGGTATCTACTACTTATTCAGGAAAAGGTGATCCGGAAGCAGCTAGTTGGAACTCTTATCCTATTGAACATAGCGATATAGATGATTCGTGGAAGACTATTACTATTGATCTTTCAGATTATACCGGTAATACATATATTGCATTTAGATATACAACAAACGGAACTGCCGGTGGTGATGGTGCACGCCTTGGGGTAGATAATATCTCTGTTTATCCAAATTCTAAAGAAGTGTACGTTGCTTTTCATTATATTTCAGGAACTGAGGCAAATGAAGCCAGGAAATGGATAGTGGATAATTTTGAATTCCGTGCCTATCCATATGCATTCTTCTCTGAAGAGTTTGATGTTGACATAGCAGATGAATCCGGTTTTCTTGTCTACAGTGCTGCAAGTAATAAAGACTGGACTATTGAGGAACGTGCTGATCAGAAAGGCGTTTTTATGAATGGTTACGGTGCCGATGAGGCAAGTGAAGACTGGTTGATTGCTCCTGAAATTACACTGGCAAAAGAAGACAAAGCTGCTTTGGTATTTGATTTCTACCGTAAGTATGACGGTCCGGAACTGGAAGTTTTGTTTTCAAATAATTACAGCGGTAAAGGAGATCCAAATAAAGCAGATTGGGTATCTTATAGCATAGATCACAGTGACATTGATGACTCCTGGAAAACAGTAGCTGTCGATCTTTCAGTTTACCAGGGCAAAGGTTCTGTAGCCTTTAAGTATACTTCAACAGGAGCAGGTCCTGGAGACGGTGGAAGACTTGGAATTGATAATGTAGCTATTATTCGTAGTTCAGAACAGGTAGTTGCTGATCTTGTTATTAAGGTTGAAGCACCTGCAGTGGACTTTGAGAAATATGAAGGGACAGTTCTGTTACCTGAGAGCGTTAGAAAAACAGGTGAATGGGAATTAACTGCCAATGGTCTTAGCCAGGACGATAAATCTCAATACTTTGCTAAATATGTAATTCCTGCTCCTCAGGATGGAACTAATTTAATTTATGCATTTTCCGGAAATGCCGGGACTGAAGGTTGGAAAGGCTTTGGTATACATATTCTTGCATCAGGATCTAAAACTGCAAAAGGATATGGATATGGTGAATCTTACCTGGTTTGGGTAACAAAAGATCCTGAACATACAAATAGTAATAGTACATTTGTTCAACTTTATAAATCTTACAGTGATTCCAGTATGGATCAGCTTGTAAGTAAGGCAATTGTTGGGGATATTAGTGATACAGTTGATATTAAGGTACTTGTTAATCATAATTTGAAAACTATTGTAGTAACTGCAAATGGTATTCCTGCAATAAGTTTTACAGATAAAAACCTTATTCAAAGTGGAAATGAAATAGTAATACGTGCATTGGATAAAGCTGTATTTATAGATGGAGGTGTTTTTCCTTTAAATAAATAAAATATATAGTAATACACTATTAATTAAGGGAGGTTCCTGTTACAGGAATCTCCCTTTTCTATTGTAAAAGTATTGGAAAATTTATAGAGTGTGCTTTCAGGAGCTTAGTTTATGAATATTCAAATTATTGGAACAAAAAAAAGTAATAATACTAAAAAAGCAATCCGTTTTTTTAAAGAACGAAATATAAAATTTCATTTTATGGATCTTAATGAGAGAAAAATATCTGAAGGTGAGCTTTCAAATATTCTGGCTCGGGTATCTGTAGATGATTTATTGGATACCGAAAGTCTGACTTACAAAAAAAAGGGATTCGCGTATATGGAATATGATCCGTTAGAAGAAATCCTGGAAGATAATAGTCTTTTGAGAACACCTGTAGTCAGAAATGGAAAAGAAGTTTCTGTTGGAAATGCCATAGAAGTTTGGAAACAATGGCTGGAGTAAGATATGCTGTTTTAGGAAGTGGCTCCAGTGCTAATTCCTATATTTTTGAAAAAGATGGATTTTCATTTATAATAGATAATGGTTTTTCACTAAAGGAATTAACCCGACGAGCCGGGATAGCCGGCTTTGATTTATCAAAAGTTAATTTTATTTTCTTGACTCATACCCACAGCGATCATTTTAATGGTGTAGGAATACTATCCAGAAAATACAAAATCCCCGTAGTTGTTCATCATTATCTGCCGGATGAAGATTTTAATAAGATGAAACCCTTTAGCCGGCTGGATGTTGTTCCTGGAAAAGAATACAATTTTGATTTATTGAGTTTTATACCATTTTCGACTTCCCATGATGCATGCTGTCCGTTGGGATTTTATTTTTCCTTTGGAGAAGAAACATTTATGCTCCTGACAGACACTGGTACTGTAAGTGATGAGATGAGAAGCCTGGCCTCTAAAACAAAGATACTTTTTCTGGAAGCAAATTATTCCGAAGAACTCTTAATGACCGGCCCATATCCAGGTTTCCTTAAAAACAGAATTAGTTCAGATAAGGGGCATCTTTCCAACGATGATGCTATTGAATTTCTTAACTCAATGAAGGATAGTACTCCAGAAATGGTCTATTTATGTCATTTATCAGATTCCAATAATTCTCCGGATTGTATAGAAGAGGATTTGAAACTTAAATTGAAGTGGAATGGAAATATTAAAATATGCAATAAAGGTGAAATTTATGAAAGCCATAGATGATTTACATATAAAAGAAATATCCCCTCTTATTTCTCCCCAGGAGTTAAAAAAAGATTTTACAGCAAATAGCGCTGATTACAATTACATAATAGAAAGCAGGAAAACTATTACAAAAATCCTGGAGCGTAAAGACGACAGACTCCTCGCCATAGTAGGACCCTGTTCAATTCATGACACAGTTGCTGGTTTGGAATATGCAGCAAAATTAAAAGAATTATCAAAAAAAATTGATGATGAAATATATCCTGTTATGCGTGTCTATTTTGAAAAACCTAGAACTACAATAGGTTGGAGAGGTTTAATTATGGATCCCGATATGGATGACAGCTATAATATCCATAAGGGGCTTCATCTTTCCAGAGACTTCCTGTTAAAAATAGCACAAATGGAACTGCCTACAGGGACAGAGATGCTGGATCCTATTATCCCTCAGTATATTTCCGATCTTATCTCCTGGGCTGCAGTTGGTGCAAGAACATCAGAAAGCCAGACCCATCGAAGTCTTGCAAGTGGTATGTCTATACCAGTCGGATTTAAAAATGGTACTGGTGGAAATTTGAATTTAGCAGTAAATGCAATAAACACTGCTATGCATCCATCTTCTTTTATAGGAATTGACCAGGAGGGAAATACTTGTATTGTAAGAACTGAAGGGAACAGGACTTGTCACCTAATATTACGGGGAGGAACCTCCGGTCCTAATTATTATGAAGAGGATGTTGAAGAGGCGGTGGCAATTATGGAGAAGACCGATATTAAGAATCCTTCAGTTATTATTGACTGCAGTCATGCTAATTCCGGGAAAAAATTTACCAGACAAAAAAGAGTTTTCCGTTCTGTACTTGATCAGGTTCTTTATGGTCAGAAGAACATTGCAGGTATTATGATGGAAAGTAATCTGTTTGAAGGTAATCAGAAATTTACAGGAA
>DAOVSY010000237.1 GCA_030633365.1 Spirochaetaceae bacterium
AGTCTTCAGGGCAGCATTGATAATAAGGGTCTCACAGAAAATAGAAGCAGTTTCTGCCAATGGCATTGGGTAGTCAGAGTTGAGGAAACTTTCATTTATAAGACAATGACCATGATATCCATGACCCAGCTCGTGGGCCAAAGTTGTTAATCCTGAGAAGCTTCCGTCGAAGTTGGACATTATTCTACTTTCGCCAATTACATGAAGATTTTCGCAAAAAGCACCTCCGCGCTTTCCTTCACGTTGTTCTGCATCAATCCAGTTATTCTCAAAAGCATTTTCTGCATAATCAGCCAGGTTATCACTGAAGTCTCTGAATTTTGCAACAATAAACTCTTTAGCTTGTTCGTAATTAAATTTAAGTTCTTCCTTTCTGGAATTTCTATTATTTGATTTTTTTACCATTGGAGCGAAAAGATCATAAAAAGGCAGTCCGTTACTATGTCCCAGAAGTTCTGCTTTTTTTCTAAAATATTTTCTAAAAACCGGTAGATATTCTTTTATTGCAGCAAACATTGCTTCAAGTGTTTTTTTATCCATTCTGGAGTTTATGAGTGTCATTTCAAGAGGGGATTTGTATCCACGAAGTTCTGAAATAGTTATAACTTCACCTTTTATACTATTTAAAGATGCAGCTGCAGATTCTTCAAACTTTTTATAAACAGCAATTTCTGCATCAAACGCTTTTTTCCTTGTACTACTATCAGCTTCATTTGCCATATTGCGTACAACCGGAAGTGGCAGCTCTTTTTGTTCTCCATTTATTTCAATATCAACCTTTACTTTTGATGTAAGAACATTCCATAACTGTGACCATGCATTAGACCCTGTATTTTTAAGTTTAGAAGCAAGAATCTCTTCCTTATCTGATAATAGATATTTACTGTTATCACTGATTTCCTTTAAAAAGAAGCTATGTTCCTTTAATAATCCTGAATTTTTAATAACTTTATCAATATTTTTTACCAGAGCAAACCAACGTGCAAATTGTACTGTTGCTTTTGTTATTTCGGGTATTCTTTGTTCCAGCATTTCTGTATATCTCTTTGCTGTATTATTAGATGCATCTACACTAAAAGTAAGTTCAGCATATGAAGAAAGAGCAGAATAGAGTTTTCTAATACTGATATATAAGTCCAGGTATTTTCTGATGATGTTTCCGATTTCTGCAGGATTATCCTGTACAGCAGAAGATTCAATTAGTTCTTCTACTGCCAGGGTATTTAGTTCTGAAATATTTATATCCAGTTCTTTTATATCATTTAAATAATTATCCGATTTAAAGGATGTATAAAGAGCGTCCAGATTCCATTTCATGTTCATTCTTTTTCCTCTCCCAACCGGCCTATCAGTTTTGACACATGTTCGTCTGTTAATAATTCCCGTAGTTTTTCTGGTTTTTGAAGCATCTTAAATAGTTCTGACTGAGCATTTTGCATAATTTCAAGATCTTCTTCGCTTATTTCAAGTGGTTTAAACTGATCTGAACTGGTAATTTCTTCTATCTTTGAAGTTATATTTTTAAATAATGGAGTTTGAATAAGAGTATCCAGCCATAAAAGATCTTCTTTGGCGTCTGGGTTATCAGAAGTTTCATTTTCCAGTTTATTAAGAGTTTTTGTTATTCTTGACTTGTCATCATTTGCAATACCAAGAGCATCAATTTGCTTTTTTAAATCATCAATAATAGCATTCTTTTTATTAATATTAACATTATAATCTTTTTCTGTTCTTTCTGTCTGAGATTTTAAATAACGGATGTAAGTTCCCAGTTCATCTGCACTGCCTGCAATTCTATTTAAAATTGAAGAAAGTCTAAAAAGTAATTCTTTATCTGCATGGTATGGGTAGCGTATTGCATGATCAATTTCACCCCAGGCTTCTTCAAAAATAGTTCTTACCTGTATTTCTACAAAATATTCTTTTTTCTTGTGAATAGTTTTTAGTACATAGTGAACAGATCTATAACCATAGGGATGTTCTTCTACCTGACAGTTATTATCTCTATAGTAATCTAATATTTTTTTAGAGTCTCCATTTCTTACATATGCAATAGGTGATTCGATGAAATCCCATGTCTTTTTTAAATAATTATGTATATGTATCCAGTCTTCTTTAAAAAGATGAATTGCCCTAATACCAATGAGGTCGGTAATCTCTGATTTGTAGTTCTCCGGATTTATTTTTCTGGTAGGATTCTGTATTGTTTTTCTTATTATTTTTTCTATTAAATGTTCATCTTTTTTTATTCTGTAGTTAATAGAATGTACATGATCTGTATGTAGTATTTGTTCCAGAACTTGCTTCCCTGAAAATTCCAGATCATTTTTTATAGTAGAATAATTATCAGATATTTCTTTTAGAGTTTCCCATTTTAAGCCGCTGCGATCAAATTTAAGAGGATCAATGTTATATGTATCAAAAAAATTATGCTCTTCCAAAGTATTCTCCAGGAATGAATATATCTGCTGAAACAGAAGAACATATTAAATCTATAAAATCAATAGAATTATTAAATGGTTCGAGGGAATCTACAGTTCTTTTATATATAGTTAGCTGTTAATTAATAGTAATTATTTATATAATCGATTTAGTGATTTTTAAATCAGTCTTTGTGCTTTAAGGAGTAAAATGTGGAAGAACTATTAAGATCAACTTTAGAGGGATTTCCTCTTATTGCACTAGCAGCAATAGCTGCCTTCACTTTATATACACTCAGTAAAGGTGCTGATATTTTAGTAGATGAAGCTGTTGCTCTGTCTGTTAAATGGGGTGTACCAAAAATGATAATTGGAGCTACCATCGTCAGTCTTGGTACAACCTTACCAGAAGCCGCTGTTTCCGTAGGGGCTGCCCTACAGGGAAACCCTGATCTTGCCTTAGGTAATGCTGTAGGTTCCATTATATGTGATACAGCACTGATTATAGGTCTCGCTTCCTTTATAGCTCCTCTTCAACTTGATAAATCATTAACAAACAAACAGGGCTGGCTTCAATTTGGAGCAGGTCTTCTTTTAATTGCAGTTTCTATTCCATGGCTTTCAATGGATACAGGTTTTTCCCAGGATGGAAATATAAGTCAGTTTATAGGTTTTGGATTTGTTCTGCTGCTTCTTGTTTATCTTGTAACTTCAATGAAGAGTGTAAAAAAGATTGATGGTTTAGGGGAGATGGTTGATGATATAATAGATGATGAAAAATCTTCTTCATCCCTTATTGTTATGATCAAACTAATTTTAGGAATTGCACTTATAATTATCTCATCAAAGATTTTAATTCCTACGGTAGAAATAGGTGCTGTTCGTATTGGTATTCCTCAGAGTGTTATAGCTGCAACTTTAGTAGCCTTTGGTACATCTCTACCGGAGTTGGTTACAGCTATTACTGCTGCCCGAAAGGGACATGGTGAGCTGGCAATAGGAAATATAATTGGTGCCGATATATTAAATGTTCTATTTGTTGTTGGGGTTTCTGCGTCTGTAACAGGAAGTGGCCTTGTTGTACCTTCTTCTTTCTTTACATTTCAGTTTCCAGTTATGATGATTGCTTTATTGGTATTTAGAGCAACTACTTTATTTGCTAAAAAAGCAATTACAAGAAAACATGGAGCAGTACTTTTTGGTATATATGTTATATATCTAATATCCAGCTTTACATGGTTAAGTTGATCCGCCAGGGAGGGTAAATGGTTAAAATAGATGGAAATTCTTTAACAATAGAGGATGTCATAAAAGTATGCAGGAAGTTCGAAACTGTCAGTTTAGATGAAAAATCTATTCCTGCAATAATTAAATCACGAAAATATGTGGAAAAAGTTCTTTCTGAAGAGAGAATTGTTTATGGTATAACTACAGGTGTTGGTGAATTGGCAAATAAGCTGATTTCCAGTTCTGATGCGGAAAAGATGCAGGAAAATCTTATCCGCTCTCATGCTACGAGTGTAGGTAAACCTTTTTCTGAAGATGTTGTCAGGGGAATTATTCTTCTTAGAGCAAATGCAGTGTCCAAGGGTTTTTCCGGAATAAGGGTCACTGTAATTAAACTGCTTCTGGAACTTCTTAATCATAAAATCTACCCCTATATTCCCAGGCAGGGTTCTGTTGGTGCCAGCGGAGACCTTTCTCCTCTGGCTCATTTAGCTTTAGTACTTATGGGAGAAGGCGAATGTTTAAAAGATGGTAAGAGATATCCTGCCAAATCAGCTCTGGATTATGCGGGACTTGATCCTGTACGGCTGCAGCCCAAAGAAGGCCTGGCTTTAATAAATGGTACTCAGATTATGTCCAGTTTAGGTTGTCTTGCTGTAGATGATGCTGAAAAATTACTTAAGCATGCACAAATCGCCGGAGCCATGAGTCTTGAAGCCTTGCATGGTACATCAAAAGCCTACGATGCTCGTATTCATGCAGTCAGGCCTCATCCTGGCCAAATTAGATGTGCATCCAATATGCGTCAGCTTATTAAAGATAGTGAGATAGTTGCCAGCCATGAAAATTGTGAAAAAGTTCAGGATGCATATACTTTAAGGTGTATTCCCCAGGTCTATGGTGCAGTTATGGACACAATTGACTATGTTAAAGGTGTTTTTTCTATAGAGATAAACTCTGCAACAGATAATCCTTTGATTTTTGAAGATCCTGAGGAAGCAATTTCCGGTGGTAACTTTCATGGAGAACCCTTAGCCTTTGCTCTCGATTTTCTTGGAATTGCCATGGCGGAAATGGGTAATATTTCTGAACGTACTGCAGACAGGCTTGTTAATCCTCATGTTTCCGGTTTACCTCCTTTTCTGGCAGAAAACAGCGGCCTTAATTCGGGCTACATGATAGCCCAGTATACAGCAGCAGCTCTTGTATCGGAGAATAAGGTTCTGGCCCATCCTGCAAGTGTGGATTCAATACCTACCTCAGCAGGCCAGGAAGATCATGTGAGTATGGGGCCTATTGCCGGTCGTCATGCTGTGGATATAATTAATAATGTAGAAAAGATTATAGCAATAGAAATGCTTGCGGCAGCCCAGGGTATAGATTTTCAAAAAAAACTGAAACCTGGAACCGGAACAAATGCAGCCTGGAAAGAAGTTCGGAAGCATATTCCTCATTTAGGGGAAGACA
>DAOVSY010000608.1 GCA_030633365.1 Spirochaetaceae bacterium
AATATAATTAAAAAAAAGAGGTCCTAATGTTGGATTTGAGTAATTGTAAAGTCCTGGCTGTTGATGATACAGAAACAAATATAGATATTCTGGTAGAAACTCTTGGAGATATACATGATCTAAGTGTAGCCATGAGTGGAGTCTCGGCACTGGAGCAAATAGAAGAGGATCCTCCTGATATTATTCTGCTTGATATATTAATGCCTAAGATGAACGGCTATCAGGTTCTTCTTGAACTTAAAAAAAGAGATATAAATATACCCGTTATTTTTATTACCGCCATGGATGAGATTGAATTCAAAACAAAAGGGTTTAAAATTGGGGCAGTTGATTATATTACAAAACCATTTCAGCCTCTTGAAGTTATTGCAAGGGTTAAAACTCACCTCTCTTTAAAACTTGCAATGGATGAACTGGGAAATCAGAATATGATTCTTGAGCATAAAGTAAAAGAAAGGACGAAGCAGTTACAAATAACTCAGGATGTTACAATAAGAAGTCTCTCTATTTTAGCCGAAACCAGAGACAATGACACTGGTAATCATATTATAAGAACACAAACTTATGTAGAGTTTTTGGCAATTGAATTAAGAAAAACTGAAAAATATTCTTTATATATGGATGATGAAACAATAGATCTTCTAAAAAAATCTGCACCCCTCCATGATATTGGAAAGGTAGGGATTCCGGATAGTATACTGTTGAAACCAGGTAGACTTACAAAAGAAGAATTTAATATTATGAAAAAGCACACTCTATATGGATTAGAAGCTTTGGAAAAAGCCTCGGACAAGCTTGGGACAAATACATTTCTAAATCATGCCATGGAGCTTGCATGGTCCCACCATGAAAAATGGGATGGAAGTGGCTATCCCCGGGGATTAAAAGGTGAAGATATTCCTATAGTAGGAAGAATAATGGCACTGGCAGATGTCTATGATGCACTTATTAGTAAAAGGGTATATAAGCTTCCATTTCCCCATTCCAAAGCAGTGACCATAATTAAAGAGGGACGGGGCAATCATTTTGATCCTGATATTGTGGATGCATTTATTAATATCAGTGAGGATTTTAGGCAGACGGCATTAAAACTTGCAGAATGTGATGAAGAGAGAGAAGCCCTTTCTCAATAGTTTCTTAGCTTAATCTTTTAATGATTCCTGAATTGATTTAATTGTATCAAGATTTTCCATAAAAACTTTAACTACAGCAGGGTCAAATTGTTTACCCGATTGTTCCTTTATATGATTAAGACATTTTTCTTCCGGCCATGGGTCTTTATAGGGTCGATGGCTGCTTAGAGCATCAAATACATCGGCAACAGAGGTAATTCGGGATTCAATGGGAATATTTTCACCTTTTAAGCCTGAAGGGTATCCATTGACATCCCAGTATTCATGAAGACTACAAGATATATTTGCAGCAGCTTCTATTACTTCAAAATTATTATCAGATTGATCCTCTGGACTGTCCTGGTTATCAATTTTACAGAATGACTCAACAAATTTATTTGATGATAGTATCATTTTACCATATTCACAATGTTCCTTCATTTTGAGCCATTCATCTGAAGTAAGTTTACCATTTTTTAATAGTATACTATCCGGAATACCAATTTTCCCAATATCATGAACTGGTGATGCTAATTGAATTATTTGTATTTGATTCTCATCCATTCCCATCCCTCTGGCTATAC
>DAOVSY010000505.1 GCA_030633365.1 Spirochaetaceae bacterium
AGCGAGGGGGAACCACCCGTTCCCATCCCGAACACGGAAGTTAAGCCCCTCTGCGCCGATGGTACTGCCTTTTGGTGGGAGAGTAGGTCGTTGCCAGGCTTTTTTTTATTAATCTGTAATTTACTTAACCATTTCTATTTAATTAAAATATTTATTATCTCCAGGCCACAAGGCAACGACCCCTGGGCCAGGGGCGTACCGGAGCGAAGTATGAGTGAGGAACGCCCCGTTGGTAGCAAGCTTGCGAGCGGAACGTTGCCAGACTTTTTTTATTAATCTGTAATCCAATCAATAATTCAAAAAGTTTATAAAAAACATTTTCTTGCTAATTTCCCATATTCATAATACATTTATATTATAAGGACTTAAAAAATTGACTGAGAAATGATCACTGTTTACTAATAAAAGCGGAGGTTTTCTTATGAAAAAGATTATTGTTGGTATTGATGGTTCTAAGGATAGTTTTGATTCATATAAATGTGCCTCTGGCCTTTTCCCTAAAGAAAATATTGACTTAACATCTGTATTTGTAAGGGATGAACGAAAAACACAGATTCCCTTTATATATTCCGGTGCTGCCTATGATATTGCTTATGAACGTTTATATATCCCTGTTGATCCTCAATTGGCAAAAACTTATGAAAAATTAAATGAGGATAATAAAATATTTGCAGAAAAATGTATTAAAATGTGTGAAGGAATAGAAACTTCAGAAAATATCAATAAATCAAGTACAATTTTAGAGGGTGATCCTGTAGAAGAGTTGATAAATTACTCAAAAGATTTTGATTTACTGGTTCTTGGTCAAAGAGGTGAAAATGCTGCATATGTGAGAGAGTTAATTGGTTCTACATCAGAAGATCTTATTCGAAAATCTTTAGTACCAATTTTGATTTGTTCTGGAGAATCTATGGATTTAGATAGAATCCTTATAGTTTATGAGGATAGTAAATCTTCCGAAAATGCTCTGGATTATTATATTAACCAAATAAGTAGTAATAACAGCGAATTAACTATTTTAATAAAAGATCATTTTGAAGAGCTTAGTCAAAATATTATTCAAAAAGTAGAAAAACTAAAAACTGAAGGGAAAAATATAATTATTGAGCGTTGCAAAGGGTCATTGGCTCACAGAGCTATTGAAATAATGGAAAATGGTTCAATTGATACCTTTATTCTTGGATCCCATGGAAAGCATAAATTAACTGAGTATATTTTGGGTTCTGTAACTGTTCATATAATGAGAAAAAGTAGTCTTCCTGTATTTATCGTTCACTAAATTCGCTTGCAAAATAATCTTATCTTAATTATTCTTAGGAGTATTCGTTTCAGGGAGGAAAAATGGCAGAAAACAATGATAGTAATTTACAGTTGGTTACCTTCCAATTGGGAGCGGAAAGCTATGGCATAGATATAATGATTGTTGATGGTATTGTTAGAGTTGAAGAAACACGGTCTATTCCAAATGCTCCTAACTATGTAGATGGAATTTTTAACTTGCGAGGTGAAATAATACCCATTATAAACTTACATAAGCGATTTCAAATACGACGGGCAGAGCTTAGTGAAGAAGATATGCTTTTAAGTGGTTTTATTATTATAAAAATTGGTGGAATGAAACTTGGTATAATTATTGATAAAATTTCAAGAGTTATAAGTGTAGATTTGAATAAAATGCAGCTTCCTCCACAAATGTTAACTGGAATAGGGGCAGAATATATTCAAGGGGTATTTACCCGTGAAGAAGGTTATCTGATTTTACTTGATATTGAAAGATTGTTTGATCCTAAAGAATTACAGCAACTTGGAAAATTAAGTAGTTAAATATATGATTCCAGTTTATAAACCCTCAATAAAACGAAAAGAGATGGATGCTCTTCTATCAACCCTTGTCTCTGATTATAAAGAAGCTGCAAATGATAATAATGATTTTTTGAAATCCCTTGCAAAATACCTGCAATTTGAACCTGGAGCTTTGGTCAGGGATTATTCTACAGCAATTTATATAGCATTAAAGACACTTGGGCTTGGTTCCGGCAGCAAGGTTCTTATATCAGCCCTTTCTCCCTCTTCTTATATAAAAGAATTTGAAAAACTGTCTATTACAGCAGTGTATGCAGATGTGGATATATCAACAGGGTGTATATCTTTAGAAGAAGTTGAAAAATTATCAAATTCCGGGATAGATGGAGTTGTTTTATATTCTCCTAATGGAATTAGTCCCGATTATAGTTTATTTTCAAATTTAGAAATTCCTGTAATAGCAGATATTACAACAACAATAGGGTGTAGTTTTGGGGAAGAAGAAAATACCTGGATTCCAGATGTTATTATTCTTCGAATGGAACTAATGGATATAATTACTTCCGGAGAAGGGAGTGCCGTTTTTACTGGTAATAAAAAAATATTAACAGCTTTGAGAGCTGTAATAACTGATCTTCCGGTAACAGCTTTTTTACTTAATATGCA
>DAOVSY010000263.1 GCA_030633365.1 Spirochaetaceae bacterium
AGTGGGAAATGGGGGTTCTTAGTTGCTTCAGGAGCATGGCTTGTATTCGATTAAATTAAGTACATAGGTATTCGGGCCTGTCCCGGTGTTATTATAGGAAGCACTCAGTATCAGTTTTTACCACTAATACAAATAGCCTCTTTTACCGGAATATGGGGTATCAGCTTTATTGTACTCCTCTGTAATGCCTCTTTGGCATGGGCTATAGCAGGTTCTTCTTTTGGTTGGTCATGGACTGGTTTCAGCAGCAAAAATTTTAAAAAGCTTAGTTCAGGTCTTATAAAAATATTCCCATCCAATATAATTTCAAAGGTTGAGAAATTTACTGTACTTATACCAGTTGGTATTTTTTTTACAGTATTTATACTGACTCTTTTTTACGGAACATTTATTCTAAGAAGTATGGAAGCAAAGCTTTATGATGATCCTGAAACGCCAACAGCGACAATCATACTTGTTCAACAAAATACAGATCCCAGAAAACATGACTATAAAGAAAATCTTCAGAAACTTATGGATCTTACAGATGAAGCAATATTAAGTTTATCAGATAAACCGGATCTTGTGGCATGGCCTGAGGGTGGGACAGAACTGGATCTTAGATACTGGACAGATCCCACAAGAAAAGAATCTCACTGGGGTAAGGTTCTGGGGGAGTTTGTTGAATACCAGAAGAGCATGGGAACATGGCTTCTGACAGGCACCCAGGATCACGAGATGGTTCCCCTGGAATCAGGTAAGCTGAAAAGGATTAACTACAATTCTTCTGTTCTTATTGATCCACAGGGGAATATTAAAGATTTCTTTCATAAAATGCGCCTGGTACCTTTTTCCGAACGATTTCCTTTGGACAAAGCAAAATTTGAAGGACTCTATGAACTTTTCCAGAATTTCAATATATCCAACTGGGGAGTTGGGGAAACAAGACTGGTTTTCCAGCATGAAAAACTAAGATTTGCTACACCTATTTGTTTTGAGGATGTTTTTTCTGATCATGTCCGTCGTTTTGTACTTCAGGATGTCGATATAATTCTTAATATCAGCAATGACTACTGGTCTCTTTCACCTGTCGAAGGCAGGCAGCATGGGATTTTAGCTCTTTTCAGAGCCGTGGAAAATCAGAGGCCCCTGCTCCGAAGTACTTCCTCAGGATATACAGTATACATAGATGCAACAGGACGAATACACCCTGGTTCTCCGGAACCGTACACTGAAGGTTATACTATTGCCAAAGTTCCTCTTCCGGAAAAGAAACTGACTTTCTATACCAAATGGGGAGACTGGTTTCCTGTACTCTGTGGAATTGTTACCATTGTTGCTGTTTTATTTATGAGTATAATCAAGGGTCTTAAGTGGTCTGTACATACATATGGACGTAAAATCTTTCTGTATGGATATCTTCTAGGAAAGCGCCAGAGGGATGATAAAAAATTAAAATATACAGAAATAAAAAGTAATGAAAAATACTACAGTAGCAATTATCCTGAGGTAAAAATATTACAGGAAGTGCAATAGGCAGGATAGTTTACCGGATTTTACATTTTGAACATGTAAAATCCGGAATAAAATATTTAATAATAGCTTAACTCTGTTTTCCTTCTATAGCACATAATAATACAGCTGCAGCAATTCCAAGTCTTCTGTCCAGAAGTCCTTGTTTATCCATAGAATAGTCTAGATTGATCTTAACAACAAAAGGATTAAAATTTTGTTTAAATTCACAAACCTTTTCTCCATTTATTTCGCCATGGTACTTCTGAGGGATGATAGTTGTTAAAAATCTTCGAACCATTGCCAATAATGCACTGTCTTCCTTAACAAATCCAATCTGATTATCTTCTGCATCCAGTATAATCCATTCATCTTTTAGAATTGATTTCATCCCTTTTCGTTTAAGGGCACCTATCTTTGTATTGGTATTTGTTTCTACAACATCATAGGCAGCAGAAAAATCTATTATTGATCTGGCTTTTATAGATAAAACTTCTGTCTGCATATCTTCACTGGAATAGAGTCGTATGTCCTCTTTCATTTTGAAGGCTTTCATTTTTGAATAAAATGCAAGATTTCCCTCGGGATCATAAATATGAAAAGCAGCTCCAAATAATTTGAAAATCTTTCTTCTTACCAGATAGTTGTTGTGTGAAAATAATGCACTTGATGACATAATGTAACTCCTTAGTTAGTGGTTATAACTAATATTATATATATTAGTATTTTGATATAGAATACAAGTTATCATTTGTTGTTCAATAAAACAAGACATTATTTTTTATCTAATTATTTATAAAAATCTGATAATAAAGTCAGTGCTTTATCAGCGGCTCCTGATGGAACAAAAACATGATCATGGTAATAGGCCGCAATTATATTTGCACTTATATTATGTTCACTCAGCTTTGTTGATACTGCAGCTGTCAGTCCTACAGCTTCCAGACTTGAATGGACAGTCAGAGTTATGCATTTAAATGATGATTCATATTGAAATCCGGATTTGTCAGCATCATCTCTGGTTATAATCAGTGTCAGACCCTCTGATTCTTTGAAGGTCGCTAAAGGGTTTAGATCTTTATGATCACCATAGGTTCCCCCAGGAACAGTGCAAAATACAAACTCGGTTTTCAGTAATTCCGGCGACATTGAACTAAGTAGTTTATCAAGATCTTCCATACCAGCCAATATTCTCTCCCTAAAAAAAATTACGCACCCTGAGAGTCCATATATCTGGACTCTTATATGGGGTAAAAGTTTGCTATTTCTCATTAACTTCAAAAATTATATGATGCTACCCCTATATCTGACAGATTATTTAAATACTATTACTCTTTACAAAAAGGGGCAAGGGTTCCAAATTTCTGTTTACTGATTAAATTCCGGCATATTCCTGCCATGCATCCCTGAAATCCCGAATCGTCTCCCAATCGGTATCGATAGCAGTATTACAGCTGGCAGAATAGATAAACCTGTTTCGGAAGGGACGCATACGTTTAAAAAGCTCCCGGGTAAAACTGAAAATCTCTTTCCGGGTTTTCAGGGTAGATGTCTCGATAGCAGTAATCCCTCCGGTAACAATAAACCTGTCATGGGTCTGTTCCATCACTTCATCAAGCTCCACATCCCCAAGAGGAGGAAACGCAATGCCCTCCAGACCATCGACACCAAGATCCGATATTAACTTAATATTATCTTTCTGATTCCCACAGGCATGAATAAAGAAACTGGTACCGTGGTCATGACAAATTTCAGAAGCTTTTCTGTAAAAGGAAGCACTGTACTTCTCTACATAGTATGGTGGATGAAACTGGGAATCAAGATTGTCCATAGCCATTATAACAGGAACCCCAGCTTTCACCATCTGTTTTACAGCATCAAGCTGGCTCTTCTCGTGAAAAGCCATTAAAGCCAAAGCCCGGGGCTCATCATCAGTTAACAAGTAGGTGGATTCTACCGGGCCAAGAAAGATATGGAGCATCTTTAGAGGACTGGTCACTTCGCCGGCTACAACAATGCCTTTATCTCCGACTTTCCTCTGTTCTTCTGCATATTTACTACCTGGAAACCTGTATGAACGGGATATGAGAATCTCTTCAAGAATGTCAAGATCCTCTTTGGTATTTTCAGATAGATACTTTTCCTGCACAATGGTTGATCCACTGAAAAGATATCTGGTTCGTTCAGTCAATTCCCCTTTTTTTGTTTTATAGCTTTTTACTGTTACCAGGTCATTGCTATCCACCTCCTTCCTGACAG
This sequence comes from Spirochaetaceae bacterium, assembly GCA_030633365.1. Next base: position 3,751 of record DAOVSY010000263.1, read on the forward strand.
AATAATCAGTTCCATTCCACTGGTCTTCAAGTAATCCTCCGGCAATATATTCCTGCTGATTGCAATAGACATTTCTGCTAAACACATCCAGTCCCAATGTATTTATCATATCAAGCTGACTATTGCATCCTTTGAGTTCGTCCGGTAATATACCATGATTTTTGTGATGGGCAAACCATTGCCAGTAATTAGGGGCATTCACAATATATCCCGGGTCTTCTCTGTTAAGTACTTTTCTAATTGCGGTAATTCCATTATTTCCCATATTCACCTTTCCTTTTTAACCAATTCAGAGAGTGCTCTCTGAATGTCCATAACAATCATATTGTATGTCAAAAAATGAGCTGTTCCATTGATGTATAGAAACTGCTTGCCCTCTCCTGCAGGAGCAAAACCCAGCTGATCCATGCTTCCGTTCTTTTTATAGATACGAATCCTAAGTTTTACATCCTGATTCTGATCCATGGGCTCCGAAAGCTCCCTGGCAATTCCTGTATTAAGAAGCACTCTGAAAAAATCCATCATCTCCGGGTAATCAACAGAGACTCCATTTACCGTACCCTGAAGATTAACAGACTGACCGGAAAGACTGATATTATAGTCCTCATTCCTTGTTAGATCCTCGATTACCACTCCTTCAATTTCAGAAACATTACAGTGGTATATAGAGCCATTGAGCAGATCAAGGTAATGGAGATTTAAAAAGGGAACCATCGTCTCATCCAACTTCAATATATCAACTGTTCCTTCCCTTCCCATATATAAGCTGTCGCTTTGTCTGAAAAAGAAAAGATTGAAGATTTTGTCATTCAGTTTGATTTTCAGACTCAACTCTTTTTCCTTTGGAGTAAATAATTCCGGTAGAAGCTCTGGTGTTCCTGAGGAAAGGGCCAGGACTGGAAAGATTAATTCCGAAAGAGTCTTTTCGTAATCAATTGTGTTTGAATAGGGTTTTGCCATTTTGAAAGTGAAATTACCCCTGTTTTCAATTTTGAAAGATGGAAGAGTACTATTAGAAAATGTCAGTTCAACGGCTTTAAGCTGGTTTAAATCGTTAAATTCCAGTTGGGGGAAAATCCGGGAGACCATAAAGGCGGAAGGTTCTGACAGAAAAAGATTTGCTTCG
>DAOVSY010000192.1 GCA_030633365.1 Spirochaetaceae bacterium
AGATAAGGACGAGGATGAAACCTATCAATGTATACAAATTAGAAGAGGGGATAAAATGACACTATCCGGCACACTCTCTATACATGAAACTGGTGATAATCTTAAATATTTAATGCTGTCATCCGATGGAGGTAGAATATTTCTTCTCAAAGGAAAGCTCTTACCGGAACTAAATAATTTTGTTCTTTTATATAATAATCCAGAAAGATTTACTTTAACAGGAACAATATTATTTGAGGGGCTGGACAGGAGACCTGCCGAACTGGAAGTATCCTCCTTTGGACTTTCTGAAAAGTTATAATAAATTCAATAATTCCCTAATCTGCAGCAACAGATGAAAGCCAGCGAAGAGCCTCTTCCTCAGATATATTTTTCTGATCTGCCCAATACCCTATCTGTTCTTTGGTAATTTTACCTGTACTAAAATATATTGATTTTGGATTTGAAAAGTAGAATCCTGAAACAGAAGCAGCCGGTACCATCATAGCACTTTCTGTTAAAGTTACTCCAATATTTTCCTCTACCTTTAAAACATCCCATATTAAATATTTGTCTATATGTGCAGGACAAGTGGGATAACCAGGAGCTGGTCGTATACCCTGGTATTTCTCACCAAGAAGTTCTTTAAGATCAAGTTTCTCATCAGGATTATTACCCCAAAATTTCACTCTTACCTGCTGATGAAGGTACTCAGCAAATGCTTCTGCCAAACGGTCAGCCATAACCTTGAGCATTATGGCTGAATAATCATCATGTTCTTTCTCAAATCTCTTAACAATATCCTCAACACCCATGCCTGCAGTTACTGCAAAGGCTCCAAAATAATCGGAGTAACCATGGGGAGCAATAAAATCACTTAAAGCAATACATTTTTCTGTTGTAACCTGTTTTCTCTGCTGCCTTAGTGTATTTAAAATTGCTATACTTTGTTTACGCTCTTCATTTTCAAAAATTTCTATTCCATCATGGTCATTGGAATTTGCAGGAAATATTCCATAAATACCAGATGAAGTAATACTCTCTTGTTCCATTAGTTCAAGTATGGATTCTGCATCTTTAAGTAGTTTACGGGCTTCTTTTCCTTTTAATCCATCATCAAGAACTTCAGGATACTTCCCCTTTATTTCCCAGGCCTGTAATACCATTTTCCAGTCTATATATTCCCTAAGGGTTGTGATTGTTACATTTTTTAATATGTGAACGCCCTGATTTACAGGAACAGGCGCAGTATAATTATCCCAGTCAAGTTTCAATTTTTTATCTCTGGCTTCTTCAAGAGAATAGTAATCCACTTTAAAATTCTTTCTTCGATCTCTAATTACATCATGATGTTCTTCAATTTCCTTTTTAAACTTTAAAATAGAATCCTTCTCAATAAGCCGGGCGGAAATCCCAACAGCTAAAGAAGCATCTTTTACTCTGACTGCTACACCACTGTATGAAGGAGCAACTTTTACTGCAGTATGAATATCGGAAGTAGTTGCACCTCCAAGCATAAGGGGAAGATCCATGCCCCTCTTCTCCATTTCCCGGGCTATGTGTACCATCTCTTCAAGAGAAGGGGTTATAAGACCACTTAAGCCTATAATATCAGCATTTTCTTTTTCTGCAGTATCCAGAATAGTTTTTGCAGGAACCATTACACCCAAATCTATAATTTCAAAATTGTTGCACTGAAGAACAACCTTTACAATATTTTTCCCAATATCGTGCACATCTCCCTTTACAGTTGCCATTACAATTTTACCGTTAGAAACACTTTTTGATCCTGATTTTTCTGCTTCTATAAATGGGAGAAGAAAGGAAACTGCTTTTTTCATAACTCTGGCACTTTTTACAACCTGAGGAAGAAACATTTTTCCATCACCAAACAGTTGACCCACTTTTCCCATCCCCCCCATAAGCGGGCCTTCTATAACCTCGATCGCCTGAGCCATATTGGTTCTTGCTTCTTCAACATCTTCCTCAATAAATGAAGTTATTCCTTTAACAAGAGAATATGAGAGACGTTCATTTATATCCAGTTTACGCCATTGTGGATCATCTTTTTCGGCTGTCTTTTTTGAAGAAAAAGATTCTGCAACTTCCAGAAGTCTTTCTGTAGCATCCGGTTTTCTATTAAGAACAAGATCTTCCACTCTTACCAAAAGATCTTTTTCAATATCATCATAAACAGTCAGTTGACCTGGATTGACTATTCCCATATCCATGCCTGCTTTTACAGCATGATACAGAAATACCGAGTTTATTGCTTCTCTGACAGGATTATTCCCACGAAAGGAAAAAGAAACATTACTGACACCACCGGAAACAAGAGCATAGGGAAGATTTTCCTTAATCCATTTGACAGTCTCTATAAAATTTACAGAATAATTTCTATGAATATCAATTCCTGTTCCTATGGCAAAAATTGCGGGGTCAAAAATAATATCCTCCGGTACTAATCCAACTTTATCTACAAGAATTTTATATGCCCGACTACATACCTCAATTTTTCTTTCCAGGGTATCTGCCTGCCCTTCTTCATCCGCAGCCATTACAACTACAGCAGCACCATATAATCTTATCTTTTCTCCCCGTTCAATAAAGGAAGCTTCCCCGTCTTTTAGATCAATGGAATTTACTATCCCCTTCCCCTGAAGGCATTTCAACCCTGCTTCTATAACAGACCATTTAGATGAATCTATCATAACAGGGACTCTTGATATATCCGGTTCTGAAGCCATTAAATTAAGAAAGGTAACAATTTCCTCTTCAGAATTAAGCATAGCTTCATCCACATTGACATCTATTACCTGGGCACCATTTTCCACCTGGTCTGATGCAACTTCCAAAGCTTTTTCATACTCTTTATTTGTTATCAGTCTACGGAATTTAGCAGAACCTGTTACATTGGTTCTTTCCCCTACATTTACAAAAAGGCTATCCTCTTTAATTTCAAGAGGTTCCAGACCACTTAAAAATGTTGATCTCTTTTTTTTATTTACTATCCTTGGTTTATATGGACTTACTGCATCAACAATAGCCTTTAAATGCTCCGGTGTAGTACCACAACAACCACCAACTATATTTACCAGTCCATCCTTAGCAAAATCAGCCAGGATTCCAGCCATATGGGAAGGAGAGTCATCATATTCTCCCAGTTCATTGGGTAAACCGGCATTTGGGTGAACATTAATATAACAATCTGCAGTATCTGATAGAATTTCTATGTACTGCTTCATAGTTTCTGCACCAAGGGCACAGTTAAGGCCAAAGCTGAACGGCTTTGCATGACTTAGTGAATGCCAGAAGGCCTCAGGAGTTTGTCCGGATAAAGTACGCCCGGCACTGTCTGTAATTGTTCCAGAGATCATTATAGGGATATCTATATTATTATCTTTACAATAAGTTTTTATAGCATAAACTGCTGCTTTTGCATTTAAAGTATCAAAAATTGTTTCTATCAGCAGTAAATCTACACCACCGTCAATTAATCCTTTTACAACTGTTGTATACGATTCAACTACCTCATCAAAAGTAACACTTCTATAACCCGGGTTGTTTACATCCGGAGAAAGGGAAAGTGTTTTATTTAGAGGTCCAAGAACTCCTGCCACATACCGGGGTTTACCGGTCGTTTTTTCTGTATAAATATCAGCAATTTCTCTTGCTATTTTTGCACCTTCAAAACTGAACTCATAGGATAAATCTTCTAAGCCATAGTCAGCCTGACTAATAGAACTTGAGTTAAATGTGTTTGTCTCTATTATATCTGCCCCAACTTCTAAAAATGAAGAATGTATCTCTGAAATTAACTCCGGTTGGGTAAGGTTTAATACTTCATTATTCCCCTGAAGGTTAAGATCTTCATCTCTTTCTGTAAATCTGTTCCCCCTGAAATCTGTTTCAGTTAATTTCTTTTGCTGAATCATAGTACCCATAGCACCATCCAGAAAGAGAATTCTGTTATTTAACTCTTTTAAAAAACCATTTGCCATTATTATGCTCCGAATTTAATTTAATATTTCAATAAGTTCACTAATTTTAGTAATTGTATACACTGGTTTAATATCTACTGGATCTATTCCGTTAGTGTTTATCCAGCATGTATCAATACCTGCATTTATTCCACCTAGAATATCAGAACTTAAACTATCTCCAATCATCAAAACTTCTTTTTTATTCATCAATTTCATATTTTTCAATGTAATTGTAAAAATTCCAGGATCCGGTTTTGCAATTCCAACATCTTCTGAAATAACAATTGTTTCAAAAAAGTGCTCTATTTCTGCAACCCTTATTCTTGATCTCTGAACATCACCTATGCCATTGGTAATTGCAGCAAGACGATAGTTTTTTTTGCAAAAGTTTAGAATATCCATTGCACCTTCAAGAAGGTATCCGCCTTTTCCTAATTCTGATAAATATATATTACTAAAAACTTCTGGATGAGCATTAAGATCAAAGTGGACAAATAAATCACTAAACCTTTTCTTTTTAAGATCCTTAATATTAATACTTCCCTTTTCAAATTCCTTCCAAAGATCAGAATTAATTTTATGATATACAGTAAGTAAATTTTCTGTTGGTTTTGTATCAAAAATTGTTTTATACGCAGCATTTATAGCAGCTTCTTCTGTTTTTGAAAAATCCAGGATTGTTCCATCAAGATCAAATAATAGAGTTTTATATTTCATAGATTGGATTATATCAATTTATTCTGTTAAAAAGTATGGTTAATTTAAAAAACTTTTAAATTATATAAACCATTCATACTTCATTCATAACCACCCCCTATATTCTGTATCAGAAACAATAAAGCAACATACACAAGGGAGAAAGATTATGAAGAAAATAACATTTACAATCGCATTAATTACATTAGCAGCAATGGCAGCTTTCGCAGCAGGTAGTTCAGAAGAAGGCACAATGCCATGGACACAAGGTCAGGGACAGTATCAGTCAGATGCAGTTTTAAGTGAAGTGACAACAACAGTTACCGGTATAGTAAATCTGGTAGAGGATGGTCATGTAGAACTTATTGTTGGCAACGAAACTTATGAGCTGGTATATCCATATCGACTATCCTATGCAGCAGATCTACAGGATGGAATGGAAATAACTGTAGAAGGTTATGAAGCTGAGAATTTAAGACTGGACAATGATGCTGCAACAAAAAATCTTGTATTAAAAAGTGCAACAATTGATGGAGAAACATACGATCTTGCAGATGTATCAAATGACTTTGGAAAATATGGTCAGAGGGGAACTCAGCAGGGTGGAAATAGATTTGCCAACAATAACTCTACCAGAGGTAATCAGCAAGTGGCTCCTATGGGTCAAATGGGAAGAAACTCAGGAAGACAGGGAACATATCCCCAAAATGGTTCATTCGGAAAAGGCAGAATATAACATTTAGAAAATGCCATATAGACTAGAACAATAACTTTGGAGTACCCTTTAAATATAAGGGTACTCTTTTATTTGATGGTCTAAAAAAATCAATTAATGCTGTAATATCATCAATAATAATAAATAATTATGTTTTAAATTTATCAGTCTCATTCTTTAATTCTTCCACAACATTACTTAAATCAGATGAATATTTAACTATTTCATCGGAAGCAACTACAATCTCTTCGGACCCTGTGCTTATTTCCAGCATTCCACTGGCGACCTTATCTGATATATCTTTTAAACTTAACTGACCACGTACAATTTGCTCTGCCCCTAAAGCCATCTCTTCGGAAGCTCCTTTAACACTAATTGTAACATCCTGAAGAATAGTCATGGCCTCCAGAATTTGTTTTCCACCTGCAGTAAGTTCCCTGGTACTTGAAGCTATTTCATCAAAGGCTTGTTTTGTTTCTTTTATCTCTATGTTTATGGTTTCAAATGCCTCTGATGACATTTTTGTTTTTACTTCTGTTTCAGAAACACCATCAGATATTTCTTTTATTAT
>DAOVSY010000270.1 GCA_030633365.1 Spirochaetaceae bacterium
AAGCTCCTGGATCAACGGTTTATATGGTGGAAGATCTTAATAGTGATGATAAAAAACCTGATTATACGCTTACAATAAATAATAAAAGTTACAGTATTATTGGAGAAGAACTTATAAATAAAAAATTCCCGAAAGATGAAGAATATATGTTTATAAGTGATGATTTTATTCTTTATCCTGAAAGAAGAAAAGGCAGAGCCAAAAATCCAGCTTACTTTCTTATTCCACCCCTTGAGTTTGCTGAACTTGAAGCAGTAAAAAAACCTTATAAAATAAAAAATATTATTTCTGTAAGTCCATCTACAATGTCAGATGATTTTATAAGAAAACTCTACGACTTCTCCCTAAGAAACGATTATGCAACAATTCTTATAGGTTTTAATAAAACAACCCAAGAGCCTAAATAATTAATTTCTAATATTCCGGGAATACCATCTCTTCCATATACTTCATATTGAAAAAACTGTCGGAGGATAATTCAACATACTCTGTAATTTTAACTATTTCTTTGGTTTTCTTATAATTCTCTTCGGACAAGGCAGAACTAATAGCTCCCAAACCAGCAGTATTACCAACAGATTCAGTTTTTCCTAAAAGTTCTGCAGGAAAAAGCCCAATATCTGCTGCACTTTTTATTGAAATATAACTTCCAAAACCTCCGGCAATAAACAGATGATCAATTTCAGAAATTTCCCGTCCTGCTTTATTGAGAAGAGATAAAATTCCTGCAGATATTGCAGCTTTTGCCAGCTGAACTTCTCTTATATCACCCTGGGTAAAAAAAACATCCTCACCAGTACCAGTCTCAGTTTTCTTTTCAATAATAAATGCTGGTCCATTTTTATCTGTCAGAAGTTTTTTTAGAAGAACAACAGCACTCCCTTCTACTTCATCTTCATCTTCATCCCTAATTCTACCAGTAAACTCTACCAGACCACTTTTAAGAAGAACTGCAACTATATCAATAATACCCGAACCGCATATTCCTAATGCTTTTTCATTTCCAATTGTAGAGATTTTTATAATATCATTCTCAAAAACAGCACTGTCAACGGCACCTGTAATACCACCAAGGCCGCAAGTTATATGCGCACCTTCGAAAGCCGGTCCTGCAGCAGTAGAACAGCAAAACAATTTATCTTTATTACCAAGAACTATCTCACCATTTGTTCCAATATCAATAAGAAGGGAAAGTTCCTCCCTTTCATACATATTGGTAGCAAGAATCCCCGAAACTATATCAGCACCCACATATCCCGAAATTGAAGGTAAAGAATAAATATAGCAATTCAGTGGAAATTCCTTAAAATCTGATGAAGGAATATACATTGCCCCCAGAAACCCTGGAATAAACGGAGCAACTGCTATACCGGAAGGATCAATTCCATAAAAAAGGTGGAGCATAGTAGTATTTCCAGCAAGTGTAATTGAGTAGATACTTTCTTTGTCTATCTTGTTTCTTTCCACAAGTGAAACGCAGAGATCACCAATTTGTGTAAGAATTTTTTCCTGCAATAACTCAAGTTTACCATCACCCTGCATGGTATATTCAATTCTCGAAATTACATCTGCTCCAAATATTTTTTGACTGTTAAGACCGGAAATAGTATCAAGGGTTTCTCCTGTATTTGAATTCAACAGATATGCGGCAATAGTAGTAGTTCCAATATCAATAGCAATAGCATAGTTAAGATTTTCAGTATTTCCCGGTTCAACTTTTAATAAACTATCCATTGAAAAAACTGTAGTCACAGAATAATCAGATTCTCTTAGAACTGCAGGGAGTTTCTGTTTTAGAGGCAGAGAAACTTCAGCATTATCCATAGGAATAGATTCCAATAAACGTACCAGATCAGATCGCTGGTCTTCCAAAGAAGGCTTAGGCAGAATTAAATATTTTTTCCTTACAACAGGATTTAGTTTTCCTGTAAAACCATTATGATTTGTAAGTATCTGGGATTTCTCATTAATACTACTAATAAATACTTCTATATTTCCTGTAACAGGAACCATACAGGACAATCTGTAACCATCTTCAAGATCCTTATCACAAAGATATTTATTCTCTTTCTCTAAAGGTCTGGATAAATTTCCCTTTATAACTTTAACTTTGCACTTACCACAGGTACCCTTTCCTCCACAGGAAGCATCTATATGCATATCTTTAATTTTGCTTACAGCTTCAAGAAGAGAAATACCATCTTCTACTTCGATGGAAGAAATTGTATCTCCATGGCTCACTTTTACTATACTCAATATTCTCTCCCCGATATCCTATCGTACAGACGCCCAATTTGGGCGTCTCTACCTGTCTGACAATTTCTATTTCAGTGTACAGACGCAAGATCTTGCGTCTCTACCCAGAAAAACAAAATGATAAACTGTCATCCCTAGGAATAAAATTCCTGAATCCTCATTAATCTGTCAAACCCTTCCAATTTCAATATATCCTTAACTGTTTCAAGGGCAGGATGACCATCCTCAAGACTCCTGTACTTCTTTTTTGTACTTCCAATAACATGGTCCATACCAATAGGATTTGTCAATGTTAAAAATGCTGATTCTAAAGGTGTTTTAACAAGATCACCACCAGCAGTTCTTGATGGAAGCTGCACAGAAAAATTGGAAAGTCCCACAGACATATGACAACCTTTTAATTCTCCTGATTCATGAATAAGCTTAACAGCATCAATTGTAGCATTGGTTGCTCCATTCATATCTGCTCCCAGGGGTCCCATACCAGGATCAAAAAACAGATCATCATTGGTTAAATAAGTATATTTTTCTTTAAGAACTTTGCTTACGCGCAATCCAGCTGCAAATATCTCTTCTCCTGTTTCATTGGGTTTAAGATTGCCATCTACAGAACTCTCTGTACAAAGTACAATAAACTTAACTGGCTGTATCTTTGCCAGGTCTACAAATTCCATCCTTAATTCTGAAATTGAATTTATCAAAGGTATTGCCCCACCTGCTTTTTTTGGATCATAAGCGGAAAGACCTGCTTCCTGTATTTTAATATCCGGTGAATCAATACATAAAGGAACAGAAACTATATTTTGAATAGCTTTAACCAGCTCTATCATAAGCTTAGGAGGCCTGGGTCCAATATTTACATCAATATAACTTGCTCCCTGGTCAGCCTGTAATTTTGCAAGAGCAACAATTCCTTCAAAATCATCAGCTTCAAATAAATTGTGTGTTCCTGGAACTGAATCATTAATTTTTTCTGCAATTATATTTAATTTTAAATCTGTCACTTGTCGACCTCCATCAATTTCAGAATATAAGATAAACCGATCATTTAATATATGATTGTAATTATTGACTCTTTTTTGTAATAATTTGATAAGTGTTTGTTTTTATAAAGAATATATTATAGGATTCCTTTAATGGAAAATAATTTTGATTTTCAACCAGCACTTAAAACTGCAGCAACCTATCAGGAAGCTACAGGTATTAATTGTACTGTTATTGATTCTTCAGGAAAAAGTGTTACAAATTTACAGGAAACTTCAATTTGCTCTCAGTGCAAACTGATACAAGCAGAAAATACCGGAAAAAATATTTGCGGAAATCTCCATTTATACGGTATCTATCAAGCAGAAAGATTTGGTGGTAAATATGTATACTTTTGCTCATTATCCCTTATGCACTGGGTTTCTCCCATTATTGTTGATGGTGTTATAGAAGGGGGATTAGTTTGCGGTCCAGTCCTTGCCTACAAGCCTGAAGATTTTCTTTTTAATGGTTTTGGTAAACATTATAAACATACCAAAATTCAGAAAACTCAAATAAAAAATCAAATTGCGTCCCTTCCATATGTAAATCCTTCAAGGGTTAACAGTCTTTCAGAACTATTATTTATTGCTGCATCATATCTTTCAGAATCAAATTATTCCTTATTGGAACAAGAAGAAACCTTCGATCAGCAGTCTGATATTAATAGCTACATTCAATATATTAAAACTATGGAATGTAATCCTGAACAGAAAAATAAATATCCAATTGAAAAAGAGAGAGAACTTCTTAATCAAATATCAAAGGCTGATACTGAAGGAGCAAAAAGAACCCTAAATGAAATACTTGGAAGTGTATTTTTTTCCAGTGGAAATAATTTTGAAATTATTAAATCAAGAATTCTGGAATTGGTAGTTCTACTATCGAGAGCTGCCCTTGAAGGAGGAGCAGATGTTGAACAGATTTTTGGCCTTAACTTTCAATATCTAAATAAAATTCATAGTTTTTCAACAGTAGAAGAACTGTCATATTGGCTTTCTACTATAATGGGAAGATTTATCAATCTTGTTTTTGTCCTTAAATCAATAAAACACACAGATGCAATTTATAAAGCCATACATTATATGAGTAATAACTTTGTAGAAAAAATAACATTGGAGGATGTAGCTAAAGAGGTTTTTCTGAGCTCTGCATATTTCAGCAAAATTTTTAAAGAACAGACTGGGTTTAATTTCAGCCAATATCTAAATAATTTGCGTATTGAAAAAAGTAAGTCTCTTTTAAGAAACAGCAGAATTCCATTAGTAGATATTGCAGGAATGGTAGGATATGAAGATCAAAGTTATTTTTCCAAGGTTTTTAAGAAAATGACAGGAAATTCTCCAGGTAAATATAGAGATACAAGAGGTTTGGTTGAATCCAGTAATTTAGAGATTCACTAACAAACAAATCATAAATAATTACAAAAAATAAAAAGAAAGTTAAATACTTAGATTATTACTTCATTTAATATAAACTAACGT
>DAOVSY010000393.1 GCA_030633365.1 Spirochaetaceae bacterium
AAGACTATTTGGAGAATCTATTAAGTGAAATTAAAAGACTAGTTCCTTTAACAGGAAAAGATGTAGTTGAATTGGGAGCAGGAACAGGGAGAATAACAGGCATCCTTGCTCCGGAAGTTAAAACAATAAAAGCCTTTGATATTTCTCAGCATATGATAGATTTTGCAAAAATAAAAATGGATAAACTAAATCTTAATAACTGGGGATTTACTGTTGCCGACAACAGAGATATTCCTCTTCCCAATAATTGTGCTGATCTGGTAGTTTCGGGATGGAGTATAGGTTATTTTGCCTCCTGGAAGAATAAAGAGTGGAAAAAAGATACTAAAAAAGCAGTAGGTGAAATGGAAAGAATGCTTAAACATGGAGGAAAAGCAATTATAATTGAAACACTGGGAACAGGACATAAACAGCCTGTTGAACCTACTCAGGAACTTTCTGAATACTATTTATTCCTGGAAAAGGTACTTGGTTTTTCCAGATCGTGGATAAAAACAGATTATAAATTCAGTTCTGTGGAAGATGCAGAAAAAACAGTAAGAGCTTTTTTTGGTGATGAATTGGGTGATTATCTGAAAAATAACAACACAACTATTCTGCCGGAGTGTACTGGGTTCTGGACTAAAACTATTTAAACTTTGATTAAAATAAATTTAAGAAGAAGCTCTTATCTAATATGATTGCATTGGCTTATCGGAAACAGTAGCTACCAATCGTTTGGATATAGCAAGTGCTTCTGCCTGCAGATCTTTCACATTTATAGTAAGTAGTTTTCCGTTTTCAACAACCATCTTTCCATCAACAATAACGGTATCAACATTTCTGTTGTTTAGAGAATAAAGTATATCTGCAAAAATATTATTACCAGGCATCATATTTGGAGTTGATGGATCAATTATTACAAGATCAGCAAGAGCTCCCTCTTTAATTTCACCATAATCATTTAACCCCACAACCTCTCCGGAATTAAGAATTGGAAGAATATCTGAAATAACCCCGGTTTCAGGATTACGGGTAGAACATTTAGCCAATAAAGCTGCATCTCTGGCAGTTTCAAATACATTTACAGTATTATTTGAAGCAAGCCCATCACTGCCATAAGCTACTTTGACACCGGCTTTTATAGCCCTTGGCAGTAGATCATTTATATCACCGAACTTCATATAGGTCTTGGCACAGTGAGCAATTCCTGCTCCCCGTTTTTTTATCAGTTTAAGGTCTTCATCTGTTGCCCAGTATGCATGGGCAAGAATAGTTCCTTCCTTAAGAACTCCGGTTTTATCCAGAACCTGAACAGGTGTAAGACCGGTATTTTTCAGGGACTGCACTACCTGTTCCTCTGTTTCAGAAACATGTATATGCATAGGAAGATTAAGTTTTTCAGATTCAGAAACAACCTTTTCCAGAAATTTTTCAGGACAAATATATGGAGAATGAGGACCTAAAGAGATCAGTATTCTTGGATTTTTTCCACTGTATTCTTTTGTAAACTTCATTGCTGTTTCAAACTGCTTTTCACTATCAGGTCCTGCACCAAAAACGGCCCATGCAAGATTAGCTCTCATTCCGGACTTCACATAGGCATCAAAAGCCCTGTCCATTGCAAAATAATGATCTGCAACAGCAGTAACTCCCGAAAGAAGCATTTCTGCTGCTCCAAGAAGTGTACCAATATAAACATCATCCGGTGTAAGGCTTTGCTCATAGATCCACACATGCTTATTAAACCAGTCATCAACATTTACATCTTCTGCAACTCCCCTTAGAAGAGTCATAGCTGTATGGGCATGGGCATTTACAAGGCCTGGTATAATAAATTTACCAGTACCATCAATTACTACTTCATTAAATTGAGATAAATATGATTTACTTACATTGGAATTTTTACTTATGGTCTCAATTTTACCTTCTTTAATAATCAAGTCCATATTTTTTTGTATAGTTAAATCTTTAAAGGATAATATTGATATGTTTTTAATAATCATGCAAACTTTTTATCCAGCTTCCTAATTGAATCAAGCATAAAACTTACAAACTTAGGAGTATTCACTTCAAGGGCTACATCAACATTTGGAGTTTTACCTGTTGCACCATAAATATCAACAACAGTGGCACCACGTGTAAGTTCACTGGTAACTTCAACCTGAACATTAAGGTACTTTGTTTCTACAACAGAAGGATCAATTACAGCTGCCACTGCAAGAGCATCATGAATAGGAGCACCGTTTAGACCAAAGATTTTTTTATTTGCATTGGCAAAAAATTTTAATAGTGGTCCTACTTTTGATGAAATAACTCCATTACAGGAAATAATTCCCTCGATCTCTTCAAAAGACATCAATGCCCTGTTGGTAACATCCAGTCCAACCATTGTAATAGGTACACCGGAATCAAAAACTATTTTTGCAGCTTCCGGATCAACATATATATTAAACTCTGCTACAGGGGTAACATTGGAATCGTGCATCCCCCCACCCATAAGAACTATCCGTTCAATCTTATGCTTTAATTCCGGTTTTTTAAGGAGAACCATTGCGATATTTGTCAAAGGACCAGTGGGAACCAGAACTATTTTCTCAAGGCTCTCTTCCAGCATGTTAACAATAAAGTCAACAGCATCAATATCCAGAGCCTTAATACCAGGTTCAGGAAGCTCAGCACCATCAAGTCCACTCTGACCATGAAACTGGGGAGCTGTTACAAGCTCCCGCATAAGAGGTTTATCTGCACCCCGGGCAACTGGAATCTCTTCGTTAATAAGTGTAAGAACTTTTAAGGCATTCTCAAATGTTTTATCACCTGTTTGATTCCCCGCTACTGTTGTTACTCCCAATAAATCAATCTTGTCAGAAGCGGATGCCAGCATTATTGCCATCATGTCATCATGCCCGGGATCACAGTCAATTATGACCCTTGTCATGAATCACTCTCACCAGCAGACGATACGGGAACAGAAGAATCAGTATCAAAATGCTCTTGAATCTCTCCAGGTTTATTTCTAACCCGCTGAGCCCTCATAGCAAAAATTGCTAAAGCAATCAATGTAACAAGATAAGGGATCATCTGAATAAGCTCTGAAGGAACATTTAATGAAGCAATATATATAGCAATTGAATTAACAAACCCAAAAAGGAGGGAAGATAATAATACACCCATTGGCATATTTCCTCCTAAAGTCGCAGCTGCAATTGCTATAAATCCACGACCTGCTGTCATATCTCTGGAGAACCAGGAAACATAACCCATTGAGAGATACAAGCCGCCTAGTGCACCAAACATACCGGATA
>DAOVSY010000481.1 GCA_030633365.1 Spirochaetaceae bacterium
ACTTAAAAAGGTATAGTAATTAATACTCTAAGAGAAATTTACAGTGTAGTTATTATTTGCAGTTTTTTGCTATATTACTTAAATTTAAACAGTGAAAATAGCTATCTAACAACAGGTTGAAAATATATGGAAGATAATTACTCAGCAGAACAAATTCAGGTCCTGAAGGGCCTTGAGGCAGTTCGATTACGCCCTGGAATGTATATAGGTACTACGGGCCCGGATGGTCTGCATCACCTGGTATATGAAATTGTGGATAATAGTATAGATGAATCTCTTGCTGGTTTCTGTAATGAAATTACTGTTACAATTGAAAAGGGCAATATAATACGTGTTGTTGATAATGGAAGAGGTATTCCGGTAGATGAACATCCTATAGAGAAGATTAGTGCTCTTGAAATAGTTATGACCAAGCTTCATGCAGGTGGGAAATTTGATAAAGGTAGTTATAAGGTTTCCGGAGGACTTCATGGTGTTGGAGTCTCTGTTGTAAATGCCCTTTCAACATGGTGTATTGCAGAGGTTCACAGACAGGGTCATATTTTTACTCAAACATATAATATAGGAAAACCCCAGGGCCCTGTTGAAACTATTGGTGACAGCAATACTACAGGTACAACAATAAGATTTAAGGCTGATGATTCTATTTTTGATGCCACAGAATATAGTTTTGATGTTCTTTCCAATAGATTAAGAGAATTAGCCTTTCTTAATAAAGGTATAAAAATTATTATAGAAGATGATCGTCTTCCTCAGAAAAGGGAAAGAGAGTTTCAGTTTGAAGGTGGTGTAAAGTCTTTTGTAAGTTATTTAAGTGAGAATAAAAATCCTATACACAACGATCCTATCTATTTTGAAGCAACTAAAGATGAATCTGAACTTGAAATTGCTTTAGAATATAATGAGGGTTATACAGAGCATATCTACTCTTTTGTTAATAATATTAATACAAGGGATGGTGGTACACACTTAGCAGGTTTTAAATCTGCTCTTACCAGAACTATGAATGATTTTTTTAAAAAATCAAAACATTCAAAGAAGATGGATAATCCTCTTTCCGGTGATGATGTACGGGAAGGCCTTACTGCAGTTATATCCATAAAACTCCAAAATCCCCAATTTGAGGGACAAACTAAAAGTAAACTTGGAAATTCTGAGGTTAAAGGATTAGTAGAATCTTTAGTTAATGAGCACCTGACCAGTTATTATGAAGAAAATCCGAAAATTATTGAAAAAATTCTTGATAAAGTAGTTAATGCTGCCAGAGCAAGAATGGCGGCCAGAAAAGCAAGAGATCTTACCAGAAGAAAAAGCTTTCTTGAAGGTGGAGGTCTTCCCGGAAAACTTGCAGACTGCAGTGAAAAAGACCCCTCTCTTTGTGAAGTATATATAGTTGAGGGAGACAGTGCAGGAGGAAGTGCCAAAATGGGCAGGGACAGAAAGTTTCAGGCCATACTGCCTTTATGGGGTAAAATGCTTAATGTAGAAAAAACCCGGGAAGACAGGGTTCTTGCAAATGAGAAACTTCAGCCGATTATAACGACACTTGGTACTAATGCTGGAAGAGAGTTTGATCTGTCAAAACTGCGTTATCATAAAGTTATTATTATGGCAGATGCGGATGTAGATGGGTCTCATATTAGAACTCTACTTTTAACTTTCTTTTTCAGGTATATGCCAGAACTGGTAAAGGCAGGGCATATCTATATAGCCATGCCCCCTCTTTATAAAATTTCCAGAGGGAAAAAAGTATTTTATGCCTATGATGATAAAGAAAAAGATAAAATTTACAGTCAGTTTCCAGCAGAAGATGAATCAAAAATAGGAATGCAGCGCTACAAGGGTCTGGGTGAGATGAATCCTGATCAGCTTTGGGACACAACAATGAATCCTGAAAGCAGGCTTATGATGCAGGTAAAACTGGAAGATGAAATTGAAGCTGATCATATGTTTTCTACTCTTATGGGTGAGCATGTAGAGCCAAGGCGAAAGTTTATCGAAGATAATGCACTGCTTGTTACAAATTTGGATGTTTAAATATTTATAGAAAATTTTAATATATTGTTGTAGAGACGTAGCATGCTACGTCTCTACTTAGGGATACGATTGTTGTATCCCGGTAATTAATCAGGAGTATTCGTGGATAAAAATATCGGTAAAATAATCCCTGTTCCCATAGAGGATGAAATAAAAGAATCTTATCTTAACTATGCAATGTCTGTAATTGTAAGCAGGGCTCTTCCGGATGTTAGAGATGGATTAAAACCAGTACACCGAAGAATTCTATATGCCATGAATGAGATGGGTTTACGTTCAGATAAGACTTTTAAAAAGTGTGGACGTATTGTAGGTGATGTATTGGGAAAGTATCACCCTCATGGTGATCAATCCATTTATGATGCTCTTGTACGCCTTGCCCAGGATTTTTCCATGCGCTATCCAGTTATTAAACCTCAGGGTAATTTTGGTTCTGTAGATGGCGACCCACCTGCAGCTATGAGATATACAGAATCAAAGATGGCTAAGATTGCTGATGAACTTTTAAGAGATATAAAAAAAGATACTGTAGATTTTGCTGCAAACTATGATGATTCTATGAAGGAGCCTTCTGTACTTCCTG
>DAOVSY010000235.1 GCA_030633365.1 Spirochaetaceae bacterium
CAGGAGTCCGGATTCCAGGGCATATATTCATGAAAACTATATGAAAACATGGAGACAGATGGAGCGTCTTGTGGAAATGGGTCTGGTCCGGCATATAGGTACATCCAATATGACAATTCCAAAACTGGATCTTGTTCTAAGGGATTGTCGTATTAAACCGGTATGTAATGAAATGGAGCTTCATCCACATTTTCAACAGCCGGATTTTTTTAATTATGTTGTAAATAAAGGAATTCTTCCTATAGGGTTTAGTCCCATAGGTTCTCCCGGGAGACCTGATCGTGATAAAACCAGTAACGATACAGTTGATATTGAAGATCTGGTAGTTGTTGCTGCATCAGAGAGATTGGGGGTACACCCAGCTGTCGTATGTCTTAAATGGGCTGTTCAGCATGGGCAGGTTCCAATACCTTTTTCAGCAAATAGAAAAAATATACTTAGTAATCTTAAAGCTGTTACAGAAGATCTTCTAACAGAAACAGAGATGGATGCCTTTTCAGGGATAGACAGGAACTGCAGACTAATAAAGGGACATGTTTTTTTGTGGAAGGATGGACAGGAATGGACAGATCTTTGGGATATGGATGGGACAATTACATTTCCCTGATTTTTTTACTTTTACACTTTTGAACCTCTGTGTATAATGGTACAGACGCCCAAGCCTGGTCGTGCGCTTCGCTTACTGCTCGGCTATACAACCTTAATTGGGCGCCTCTACCATGAATTACAGGTATAGAATATGTATAAACTAATATTTGTTGATGACGAAGCAATTGTCAGGGATGGAATATCCTCTTGTATTCCCTGGGGGCAGAACAGTTTTGAATTAGCAGGATTATTTGAACATGGGCTTCAGGCTCTGGATTACATGGAAAATAATCATGTTGATGTTGTTATATCAGATATTAATATGCCAAGAATGGATGGACTTTCATTAAGCCGTAAGATAGAAGAAAAGTATCCAGATGTAATGGTTCTTTTACTAACAGGCTATGATGAATTTGAATATGCCCAGGAAGCTATAAAATCCAAAGTAAGGGAATTTTTATTAAAACCAATTACAGCAGATGAACTTTCCGTTGTATTAACACGCCTTGAAGGAGAGTTGGGTTTTTTAAAAGAAAGAAAAAATCAGCTTGAACTTATGGAGAACAAGCTGGAGGCAAGTTTTCCTCTTTTAAAAGAAAGATTTTTGTACCGTATGGTTTCCGGTAAACTGGATGTTAAAACTCTTAATAGAAGAAAAGAATATTTCGGGTGGAATGATCATGGTATATTTTATCAGATTAGTATTATATCCATCCCTGGCAGCTGGAATGAACTTGACCGGATTACAATTGCTGAATATATAAAATCAGGGCTCAGCGATGGAGAAGAACTGCTGTCAAACAGAACAGAGGATTTTGTTATTCTTCTTCAGGGGGATCATAGGGGGTCTCTTAACCACAGATCACGGGCTTTGGCTGAGAATGCCTATAAGTATGTATCAAAACTTGAAAAGGATCAAATTTCTACTGGTTGTGGTGATATAGTAGATAGTCTTATCCTTTTACCAGAATCTTATCGGGGTGCCTGTAATGCGGTTGATTACTCCAGAGTTCTGGGCTTATCTCAAATACTATCAATTGAAGAAGTAAGGGATAGAAAAAAAATTGCTCCTGAAAGGTTTTCAGAATTAACAGCTGAATTAACTGACCTGTTAAAATCAGGTAGCAGGAGTTTGACTTTAGAAGCTCTGGAGAATATATTTTTATATCTGGAAAAACATCTTCTTTCAGTTCTTGAAGCATCTTTCTATTTTACCCGTATTCATATTACGTTTATTAATTTTATTCAGGAGATGGAATTGTATTCTCAGAGTGATGATACATCTCTTTATCAACCTGGCAATATTGAGTCCATAGAACACGCTAAAGTATTTTTCTTTGATCTTTTAAATTTATTAGAGGATAGAATTGAGAAGCATCGTAATGATGCTGTTAGATCCAGGATTGAAAAAGCAGAACATCTAATTGCGGAGAAAAAGGGTGACAGTCGTTTTTCTTTGCAGGAAATATGTAACGATGTGTTTCTTTCTGTCAGTCAGTTTAGTTTACTGTTTAAAGAGGGCACTGGAAAGACTTTTATTGAATATCTTACTATGTGCAGAATGGAAGAAGCAAAGCATCTTTTAAAAACTACAGATTTTAAAAGTTATGAAATTGCAGAAAAAACAGGATTTTCAGATCCCCGTTACTTTTCTATTTTATTTAAAAAAACAACAGGGATAACCCCTATGGAGTTTAGAAGGAGTTTTGAAAAATGAAAAAAACTCTAAGATTTGGAACTCTGGAATCCAGAATATATATGATTTTTACTCTAATGATTTTTGCAACTGTATTTGTTATGCAGCTTGTTTCATTCAGATTTACAATGAATACTGTACGGAACTCCACTTTGGATAATAATAGAATATTACTTGAGCAGCTGGTAAAGCAGATTGATTCTTATATTGCCGGTATGGAACAAATTTCACTTGCAGTACAAAATGATATTCAGTTGATTGAGTATCTTCAAAATGGTAGTAATTCATCTTCTGCTGAATATTCCTTTATACAACAGAGGCTGGGGAATTATATACAGGCCAGGAATGATATTTCAGATATTATTATTGTTGGACATGATGGAACAGTAATATCAGGAGATCCTGATACATCATTGAACCCCTGGACAGATGTTTCTGAAAAAGACTGGTTTGCCGGAGCCTTATCCGCAGGTGGTCAAACAGTTGTTTCCTCCTCTTATGTTCAGAATATTGTTGCCGGCAGATATTCCTGGGTTGTTTCTTTAAGCAGGGAGATATTTTCTCCAAATAGAAATGATTCTTTGGGTGTTCTTCTTGTAGATCTGAAATTTAATAGAATTAAGGATCTTTGCCAATCTCTTGTTGTTGGGAGAAAGGGGTATAATTTTATAATTGATTCTGAGCGTAATTATATATTTCATCCATCTCAACAACTTATTTACAGTGAACTAAGATTAGAACCTATTGATTCAATTTATGCTTTATTAGGAGAAGATGGAGAATCATTTTTTCATGCTGAAGATAAATACTTTATGATAGAAACTTCAGCTCTAACAGCCTGGCATATTATCAGTGTTACAAATGACAGTGATATAGTTACAGACTGGCAGTTTGTTCAGGTTTCTTATGCTTTTCTTGGATTGGTTTTGTTTCTTATTGTAGGACTGGCCACAAACAGAATCTCCACGGGAATTACGAAACCTGTTAGAAAATTACAGGAAATAATGAAGAGTGTTGATACAGGAGAATTTAGACTTGTTGGAGCAATAAAGGCAACAGATGAAATAAGAGAACTTGCCAGAGAATATGACATTATGGTTGGGCATATAAGGAATTTAATGGAAGCTAATGTAATTGAACAGGAGTTAAAAAGAAAAAGTGATCTAAAGGCTCTTCAGGCTCAAATAAATCCACACTTTCTGTACAATACTCTGGATTCCATTATCTGGATGGGAGAAATGGGGCAAACTAAGGAAGTTGTTCTTATGACTTCTGCCTTATCCAAGTTATTTCGAATAAGTATTAGCAAAGGCAGGGAGTTTATTTCTATAAGTGACGAAATTGCACATGTTGAGTCTTACCTTACAATTCAAAAAATGCGCTATAAAGATAAATTTGAATATTCTATAGACATTGATCCAGGACTTTATAATTGTAAAATTTTAAAAATAACTTTACAGCCTCTTGTGGAGAATGCAATATATCATGGAATAAAAGAAGTTGATCATAAAGGCTTATTGAGAATCTCTGGTAAAGAAATTGATGGGAATATTGAACTGGAAGTTATTGATAACGGGAAGGGCATGACTAGTAAAGAGATTGAGAATCTGAACAGGTCTCTTAATAGTTCTATTAATGATTCTGGATTATCAAGACATGGTATGGGTGTTCATAATGTTCATGAACGTATACAACTTTATTTTGGAAAAGATTATGGTTTATCATATTATCATGCGCATGGCGGAGGTACCAGAATTACTGTTAAGATACCTTCAAAAGATTTGGAGGTATTATGAAAAACTGGTATTTGTTTCTTTTAAGCCTTGTTGCTGCTTTTGTATTGTTTATTATACTTTCATTTTTTTATAATCAGAATACAGCCGAGGAACTGGAGTTATCCGAACCTATACAGATTGTTATGAAATCCATTGAGGGTCAGCCTATGGATTTTTGGGATGTTGTTAATCAGGGAATTAATGAGGCTGCAAAAGAATTCGGGGTTCAGGTTAGAATCTCAGGTCCCAGATTTGAAAAAGAGATTAACAGACAGATCAATATAATGAATGCAGTTATAGATGAAAAACCGCCTTTAATTGTTCTGGCTGCTTCAGATTATAAACGACTTGTGGCCTCTGTAGAAAAAGCTGATAGCCTGGGAATTCCTTTAATAACAATTGATTCAGGTGTTGATTCCAATGTCCCTGTTTCTTTTATTGCTACAAATAATGTTGATGCTGGAAATAAAGCAGGTAAAGAGATGAAAAGGCTGATAGCTGGTAATGAAAGTAAAAGTATTGCCATAGTAAGTCACATTAAAGAGACAGCTACTGCCATTGACAGGGAGGCAGGAGTTAGAGAGGCTCTCGCAGGGGAAGATATTGTTGGAACCTGGTTCTGTGATGTTGAGCAGGAGAAAGCATATATAATTACAATGGATCTTCTTAAAGATATAAGTATTGGAGGTATAGTAGCTCTTAATGAGGTTGCTGCTTTAGGTGTTGCAAGGGCAATAGATGAGAGTGAAGCTTCTGATCGGGTTTTTGTAGTTGGTTTTGATAATGCAGTTCGTGAACTGGCATATCTTGAAGAGGGTATTATTAAGGCAACAGTAGTACAGCGCCCTTATAATATGGGGTATTTAAGTATAAAAACTGCAGTGGAATATCTGAAAGGTAATAAAGTAGATACCTTTATGGATACAGGTTCTATTCTAATAACAAAAGATAATATGATTAAACGTGAATACCAGGAATTTTTATTTCCTGT
This sequence comes from Spirochaetaceae bacterium, assembly GCA_030633365.1. The sequence continues at coordinate 5,051 of DAOVSY010000235.1, forward strand.
AAGTAATCAATAGAATCGGAATATATTAAACACTCTTCGTAATATTCTCTATTTCGGAATTCAAAATTCCGGGTGATAATTC
>DAOVSY010000063.1 GCA_030633365.1 Spirochaetaceae bacterium
AAAAAACAGCAGCTCCTGAGGCAGTAGTAAAAGAGCCTGCACAAGTAGAAAAAAAAGAACCTGCCAGAGAGCAGAGCAGAGCACCTGCCAGAGAACAGAGCAGGGCACGACGGGAAAACAGTAATTACAGAAGACCCTCTGGTGGACGGCCCCCTATGAGAGGCGGTAGAAAATCATATTTTCGAAAAAAAGTATGTAGATTCTGCACTCAGAAAGTAGTAGCAAATTATAAAGATGCAGACACTCTAAGAAGGTTTATAACAGAGAGAGGAAAAATCCTTCCAAGAAGAATTACAGGTACATGTGCAAAGCATCAGAGATCTCTGTCAAGAGAGATAAAAAGAGCTAGAGTATTAGCATATCTTCCATATGTAAAGCAATAGGTTTTTAATATGGAGGTATCCTTAGAGAAGCGAAACCTACTGATTTTTTCAGTATTAACTGCAGCTTCTATTTTGATCTTTCAAATAAGTGTGGTATTTTTTTTATTAGCTATACCACTTTTTATAGTAAACCAGAGATATGGTTTTATGTATCTTTCTCTGGCTGGTTTTTTTGTTGCACTGGTAATTGTTATTCAAACAATTATTCGTGGATCAGGTATTGAAGGAAGTAATTTAAGACATTTTCTTATTGTTGCAGAACTTGTCTATCCTCTTTCAATAATTGGAGGAGTATTGGGTATTTCCTGGTTTAGGAATAGAACCCTTTATTCGTTTATAACTGTTTCAGTAGCATTTGCAGTAATTTGTTTCCCGATAGTTTTTTATTATTCAGGAAATAAAGAGATTGTTAATCTTTTACAAAATCAGATTATATTTGTTTCTGATATGTTTAGAGATTCTGTTACAGCAGCAGATTCTTTTGAAAGTTCTGTGCTGGTAAAAGAACTCCAGCCCGATGTAATAATTGAATCAACAATGAAACTGGTTTTTAGAAATTTTATATTTGCATATTTCATTATGCTTTCTGCTGGTTGGTTTGTAGCAGATTCTATAGATAGAAGATGGAGAAAGAAGCAGCAATTTAAGTTGGTTAATTTTATTGTTCCGGAAGTTATGATCTGGCCCTTGATAATTGTTCTAGCAGGTGTTCTGATTGATGTTTTTATTGGATTGTCCTGGATTGGTCATATAATGTGGAACAGCACCTTTATCATGATTTTTATATATGGTCTTCATGGTATTGGGCTGATAAAGTATTTATTAGATAAATATAAAGTACCTGGAAGTGGTAGGAGACTTATTGCAGTATCTACCTTTATTGTATTACTTATACCGGGTGTAAATTTAGTAGTGTTAATTGGGGTTCCTGTTTTAGGAGTCTCAGAGATATGGATCAGGTATAGAACCTGACCCATTATTAGACGAGAAGGAGAAAATTATGAAAATTATTCTTAATCAGGATGTGTATAACCTTGGAGAAGAGGGTGATATTTGTGTAGTTACAAACGGTTATGCCAGAAATTTCCTTATCCCTCAGAAAATGGCTTTGATTTTCAATAAGCAGAATTCTGCGGTTTTTGAAAGTAGAAAAGCAGCAATAGAGAAAAGAAAAGAAGAAAAACGTCTTGCATCTGCAGGCTTAAAAGAAAAAATCGAAGCGGTTTCTTTGGAACTAAAAGTTTCCAGCGGTGATACAGGCAAGCTTTTTGGTTCAGTTACAAATGCAAAAATAGCAGAAGAACTAAAAAAAGCTGGTGTTATTGTTGAAAGAAAGAAAATTGAACTTCCCGGGCATACAATTAAGATGGTTGGAGAGTTTGTAGCAAAAGTTAAACTATATGGTAACGAAACAGCAGATCTTAAAATAGTTGTTATAAGTGATAAAAAAATTGAAAAACCTGTAGAGCCTGCAAAATCAGCAAAAGCTGAAAAAGTAGAAGAGAATGTAGTTGAGTCAGAAGAAGCAGTCGAAACTGAGACTGTCGAATCAGTAGAGACTGAAGCTGAAGAATCAGTAGAGACTGAAGCTGAAGAATCCACAGAAGAAGTATAAAAAGGACTTTTAGCCAGGATGACTCCTCTTGAGTTAAAGGATAAAATACCGCCCCACAATAATGATGCCGAAATGGCAACGTTAGGGGCATTATTACTTGATTCAGAAGCCCTTGCAGTTGTCCTTAGACATCTTAGGGCTGATGATTTTTATAAACTGGCTCATCAAAAAATATTTACAGCTATCCTTGGCTTGTTTAATGAAGGTAAAGGTGTAGATCTTCTTACTTTGACAGATGAACTCCGTTCGGAAGGTGCATTGGAAAATGCAGGAGGAACTGCTTATGTTTCTTCTTTAACTTCTGTTGTTCCAACCAGTGCCAATGTTGAATATTATGCAAAAATAGTTCAGGAAAATAGTATTCGAAGGCTTTTACTTAAAATTGCCGGTGAAATGGTTTCCAGTGCGCATGATGATTCACTTGATGGTCGTGCTGTAATAGAAGAGGCAGAGAAAAAGATTTTTGCTGTAACAGACTCTCAGCAGCAAGGCCAGTATCGTGTTGCAAGGGATATAGTTCCTGACGCAATTTCTGCTATTGAACAGTTGTATCATAGAAAAGAAAGTTATACTGGTGTACCTTCAGGATTTCCCGAGCTTGATAATATGACAAGTGGATTTCAAAATTCAGAATTTATTATTATTGGTGCCAGACCTTCTATTGGAAAAACAGCACTTGCACTTACAATGGCTGCAAATATGGCTATAAAAAATAAAATACCAGTTGGTTTTTTTACTCTTGAAATGTCCGAAATGGCGTTGATGAACAGACTTATTGCAAGTGAATCCAGAATTAGTTCTACAAATTTGAGATCTGGCATGTTAAAACCTAATGATTTTCATAATTTAACTGAAGCAGCTGGTAGAATCTATGAAGCTCCACTCTATATCGATGATACTCCAAATATGAAATTACTGGACTTAAGGGCACAGGCTAGAAGGATGCTTAGCAAAGAGGGAGTGAAAATAATTTTTGTTGACTATATTGGTTTAATTGAACCGGAAAGTAAAAATAATGTTCCCCGGCATGAGCAGGTAGCGGAAATTTCAAGATCTTTAAAATCCCTGGCCAGAGAAATGGATGTTCCCATTGTCTGCTTATCACAGGTTGGTCGTCAGTCTGAAGGTAAACCACCCTCTCTTGCTGATTTACGTGAATCTGGTTCAATAGAACAGGATGCGGATGTTGTTATGTTTTTACATAGAGAAAAGGATCCTGGACAGTCTGATGGTCAATCAAGCGGTCCTTTAAATATTCCAACAGATCTTATAATAGCAAAACAGAGAAATGGTCCTATTGGAACTGTGCCTATTGTTTTTATTCCAAAATATACCAGATTTGAAAACTTAAGCAGGGATTCCGGTTAATAGCCTTCAGCCTTCTTCAATGGTCTTTAGTCTATACAGCTTGTATTGTTACGAATATAATTAGAGTTTCTGCATTGATACATAGGAGTCAATAATGAGTTTAAAAGATAGTTATAATTTTGAAAATTTGGTAAACGAGACAGAAAGAATAGTTTTGGAACAAATGGAAATTCAACTGGAGCAGAAAGAATCAGAAGAAATTTGTAAATGTCAGGACTGTGTTCTTGATATGACTGCTCTGGCATTAAACTCACTTAAGCCCCGTTACAGAGTGTCCCTTATTGGAACAATATATGCACAGACTGTACTGAAAGATGAATATACCGATGAAGTAAAAGTTGCAGTTTCTAAAGCAATAAAAAAAATAGCAGATAATCCATCACATGACTAGGTTGCATGGCCGAGCAGTAAGCGAAGCGCACGACCAGGACTAGGTTGCATGGCCGAGCAGTAAGCGAAGCGCACGACCAGGCTAATTGATAAGAGATTTTAAGCTATTACTGGACAGAGTAATCTCATTATCAGCTGTTATTGCAATCCATTCTCCTGTTTTTAGATGATAAAAGTTAAAAAGAAGGCTTCCGTTTTTTGTGTTCCAAAAAGATAACGATGAGTCTGTATTAAGTGCAACCAGTACATCATTATAAACATAGAGATTTTTAGGTATGTGATTAGTTGATTCCATGTCTGTAAAACCATCCCATCCATACATTACAAGCCCACTGTTTCCAATAGACAGATATATTCTGGATTTAGATTCATCTACTACAAAGCTTCCTGCCTGGTCTTCACCTGGAAATGTCATAATTGTATCATTTAACTCCCAGGCTCTTCCTGTGTGACTTTTAAGTACGGTTATTAGACCTGTTTTCCGTTCTTCAAAGCCAAGAGTATACAGAGTACGTGTAATATTATCATAATCCATTTTAAAAATAATAATATTACTTTCTTCTATGGGGACAACTTCCTCAGTTACTGGATTTATGTGAAGTAAAGGTGATTTTAAAAAAGTAGTCCGGTTTCTACCGGCTATAAGATTTTCTCCAAATACAAATTCCAGTGAATTTATCCCGAAAGATGAATATTTAAAACTATTTCCACCTGTAAATGAATTTATAATCTGACAACTTCCATCTTTTTCAAGAGTAATAAAATTACCATCCAAATATTCAGCAGATATTAAAGGAGCAGTAAATTCAGTGTTCAGAGGTGTAAATAACCCATTATTAAGTTTTCTTAATTCACCTTGTATTTTATCTTTTGGGTAAATATAAAAATCATAATTATCAGTAACAATTCCTGTTTCTTCATTATAAGGATTTTCATAGTGTTTTAAAATAATGTCTATTTTACTACTTATATTTGATGGATTGTTCAAAATACTTGTTCTTAAAGAAATAATTTCTTTATTACTTGCAAAAACAAGTTGTCCATTTAAAACTTTTAAATCTGAAATAGTGCTCATTATATTTTCAGAAAAAATATCAAATATATTTGTTAATTTATTTACAGTATAAATTTTTCCTTTAGAGCCTGAAAGAAATATTGTATTATCAATAACTGTAAACTCTGAACCAGGGAGGATATACGAAGGTATTTCTATGGTTTTAACTTTATTTAGAATTTCTCTTCCCTGAGATGTAATAATCTTCCAAATACTTATTTCAAACTTATTCCCAGCTTTTTGAAGAACAACTAATTCTTTTGTTTTTTCAATAATAGAAGAATATAATACTCCTGAAATTTTAACATTTGATAGAGTTTTTCCACTTTGTAGACTAATTAAATATAGATTATTATTATCAAAAGCTGTTAAGAAAGCTCCATCGTTTGTAATATTTATAGAAGAGAGATCTTTTCTGGTTCGAATTGGAGGTGTCTTTATAATACCGTTTGAAAGATTCCAGTATTGAATAGTACCCGACGGACTGTAAAATAGTAATGTTTTTTCTGAAGATGTTATGTATGCTGAAGAAGCAATTCCATAGTCTTCATACATTAAAGGGACTTCGAACCCTTTATCAGCATCCAAAAATGTGAGGCTGTTCCAGTCTGTCTTACTGTAAATTATATAATTACTTTTAGGGCTAAATTGAATAAATAATGGTAAGCCTTCCATTTTATGAGAAAAGAGTTTTTTCTCATTTTCAATATCCCAAATACTCAATTTAAAAGAAGATATAGTATCTGTTTCTACTACAGCAATTCTGGTGCCATCAGAATTAACTGCCATGTCTCTTACTTGTAAATAGGATATTTGTAGTTTATTTATAAGGACTTTTTTGTTGGTATCCCAAACCATTAAAGTCCCTCTGTCATCACATGAATAAAGAGTATCTCCATTAGAAGAAAAACTTTGTACAGAATGGCTGTGTCCGCTGTTAATGAAAAAATTTTCATTACTAAATGCAGAAATAGTTAATGTAGTAAATAGTAATATTAGTAATTTGAATTTATGCAATTCACTGTACCTCTGTGCTAATCTTATTTATTGATCTGTAGGGGAGGGCTAACAGTTCTTCTATACCAGAAGCTTTTAGTCTCTCTTCCAGATTATTCTCAATATTAGTATATATATGTTCAGGTATCTTTGAAATACCTGTTTCATTTTCTTTTAATCCATAGATGTGGAAAATAAGCTCTCCTTCATCCAGTTTTGAAAATAAAATATTTATTTCCATCGGTGAATTTATTTTTTCAAGAAGGTATAATTTTATTAGTTCTATTATTCTATCATCATATTTGTATTTTAGGATAATGAATTTTTCTCTAAGTTCCTTAAATCCGGCCACTACCTGTTTTGTATTTAAAAGAATATTTCCTGCCAGTAAAGTTTGTCTTTCAATTTCCGGAATCATAGTAAAATCTATATTATTGCCTGTAAATTCAATTCGATACTCCGGTCTTAGTAGCTTACTGCATGCAGGGCAGTTATATTCCATAAAATTATTATCCAGAATCTGGTTTATTACTTCTGGATTTTTCCATAAATCTATTTTCTCATTGAAAGAAATTTCAAAACTTGCACCGCAATAACAGTTTAATTTTTTCATTATTTACTCCTTAAATTATTTAGAAAATAAATATGAAATATCACTATAAGTAGTAAGGAAAAACAGTATGAGTATTATAAAAAAACCAATGCTTTGATATCTGTAGAATATACTTGGTTTAAGAGCTTTGCCTCTTACAAGTTCAATACTTGTAAATAAAATTAAACCCCCATCAAAAATTGGAATAGGAAGTAGATTTGCAAACCCCAGTGCGACACTTATCATACTTAAAAACCTGAAAATTGTAGTTAACCCAGTTTTAATACCCTCTTTGAAACTACTGGAAGCAATTTCTCCCACATAGTAACTAATTCGTATTGGTCCGGATACAGCTTTCTTTACATCAATCCCACCAAATAGTAAATAGATGCTTTTTGCAGTCATAATAAATGTATCAAAGGTTTCTACAATGCCTTTATTCACAGCAGAAATTATATTTAAATTCTCAGATTCAATTATAAGGGTTTCAAAAATAATACCCAGGTCAGTATTTCCTTCATTCATATAAACAGGAACGAGTGTAACCTCTTTGTTTCCAGTATCAGAATTTATAGTTAAATGAATGTATTCTGGTTTAGGTATCAGGGCTTTATAAATATCCAGATAGTTTGTGACTTTGATATCATTGGCATATGTTATAATGTCACCTTTTTTTAATCCACCAATATCTGCAGATGATCCTGGCGATACACTATTAACTACTGGATCTACCCAGGGTGATACCCCTATACGGCCAGCACCTGTTTCCCTGTTAAGAAGGGGGGTTATGGAAAGGTTGATTTCCTGGGAATTACGGTTCACTATAATTGATAATTGCTTGTCAGCAGATCCATAGATTAGTTTCTGAATATCTGAATAGCTCTTTATTTTGTTATTATCGATACTAATAATTTTATCACCTGTCAGTAATCCTGATTCATCTGCAGGGTTGCTATTGCTGGTTTGAAAAATTTCAGGGTAGTCAGATAGTAGTATAATTTTATTACTATAGGTTTTTATTGTAAAACCTGCAGACCATATTAAAGAGAGTACAATTATAGAAAAAATTATATTAAATAAAGGCCCCGCCATATAAGTTATAATTCTTTTGATTGGGGAAGCAGAGAAAATTGATCCTTTTTCATAATCTATTTTACTGGCTTTTTCTCTTATGGCATTATTAAACTGCTTTTCTCCTTTCATTTTACAGTATCCGCCAATAGGAAAAACACTTATACAGTATTCTGTTTCACCATAAGTAAAAGATAGAAGTTTTTTCCCCATACCAATAGAAAAGGTTTCTACACTAATACCCATTAATTTAGCAGCAAAAAGATGACCTAATTCATGTACCAGAACTACAATATCCAGCCCAAGAATTCCTATAAATATTGTTAATAACATTCTTATTTCCTGATTTTCTTTTTAATATAGATTTCTGTGGATTCTCTTACTTTAATATCAGTTTCTATTATTTCTTCAAATGAATCAGGCTCTTTTGACCAGTCTTTTTCAAGAATACCAGAAACTATTTTTGATATATCTGTAAATTTGATATAATTTTGTAAGAAATAGTCTACAGCTATTTCATTTGCTGCATTATAGGCTATCGGATAAGCATTACCCATATTAACTGTATCATAGGCAGATTTCAAAAGTGGATATCTTTCGTAATCTGCTTTAAAAAAAGTTAAACTTTTGTCTGCAAGATCAAGAGATCCAAAAGAATTTTCCATTAATTCAGGATAAAAAAGTGCATTTCCTATTGGGATTTTCATATCCGGATTGCTTATTTGAGCAAACATGGAATTATCTATGGTTCTAATTAAAGAGTGGACCCTGCTTTCCGGGTGAATAAGTACCTTTATTTTATCTCCAGGTAAAGAAAATAAACCGTGAGCCTCTATTACTTCCAGGCCTTTATTTGCCATAGTAGCAGAATCAATGGTTATCTTTTTCCCCATTTCCCATGTTGGGTGTTTAAGTGCATCTTTTAGAGATATATCAGGAAATTCTGTAAGAGGAGTCTGTCTAAAGGGTCCACCGGATGCTGTTAATATAATCTCATTAACTGTACTCGTATCTCTATTTTCCAGTAAATGAAAAATAGCTGAATGTTCTGAATCCACAGGTAAAATTTTCTTTTGACATTTTGCTGCAAGATTCATTATAAGCTTTCCAGCCATTACTATAGTCTCTTTATTTGCAAGAGCCAAATTCTTACCACTTTTAAGTGAAACTACAGAAGGCATCAGGCCGTCTGCCCCTGCAATACCATTAACAACTATATCGGCCTCAGTATTTTCAAGCATTTTTAAAATACTGTTTTCCCCGGAATATTGTATATTAGGGTTTTTTGTATATTTACCACTTATGGCTAGTATTGGTACATTAAAAATTTTAGAAACGTCTATTAATTTTTCTGTATTATTATGAGCGGATATAGCTACTATTGTAAATTTATCTCTATTTTCAAGTACAACTTCAAGAGCACCTTTACCAATAGAACCTGTTGCTCCAAGGATGATAATTTTCTTTTTCATTTCCTTTCCTATTTAAGAATTATACTCAGAATGAAATAATATGCAGGAGCACAAAAAAGAATTGAGTCCAGGGAATCAAGCATGCCGCCTCGACCAGGCATAATACTTCCAGAATCTTTTACATTTGCAGATCTTTTAATTGCTGACTCTATTAAATCACCTGCATTTGCAGTTATAGCAATTGAAAAGGATAATAAGCTCATTTGTAAAAGTGAAATAGGGAGCTGAAAGAAAATTCTGAATGTTATCCCAGTAACAATGGTGAAAATAATTCCACTAATAAAACCGACAATACTTTTGTTTGGACTTACAAGAAATAATTTTGTAGAACTTCTGCCGAATAGACTTCCAAATACAAAAGCCATTGAATCGTTAGTAAATATAAGTAGAAGAAAAAGGATAATAAATAAAGAAGCATCAGGTAAAATTGAAATTTTAATTGCATAAATCATAAAAATTCCTGGGTAGAGTAAAATCAGTATTGATCCCATTAATCTATTTATAATTTTTTGAATATTTATTTGATCTTTAATAAAAACTTCTCGCATCATAATTATACTTAACAAAACTATTATAATGAGTCCTGTAAACCCTGAACTCATTATGCCTGTCATTTCCAGATAAGCTGCTATAGGAAGATACGCACCTGCAAATGGTATTTTTCTCATTGAAAATGAGGAATATTTATTAACCATTCTGAACAATTCAGATGCACCAATAGTTGAACTAAGAACAAGTAGAATATTCCATACTAGATGATTGTATTGTGGTAGGAACAATATTATTGAAACTAGTAGTGGTATTGCAATAAAGAACAGTAATAATCTTTGTGTAAGCTGGTTCAATTAAGTCCTCCGAATTTCCTATTGCGGTTATTATAGTTATCAACAGCCTTATAAAAATCTTTTTCAGAAAAATCAGGCCATAATTTATCACAGAAGTAATATTCTGAGTAAGCACTTTGCCACAAAAGAAAGTTACTGGAGCGCTGATCTCCTGCTGTTCGAATTATTAAATCCGGATCAGGTAAGTCTGGATTATCCATATAAGAACAGAAAGTTTCTTCATCCAATATTTTTGATGGTTCTGGATTATTTTCATGCCATTTTCTAATTGTTCTGATGATCTCATCTCGACCACCATAATTTATTGCCAGATTAACTGTTATGGCATTATAATCTTTTGTGTTAAGAATAGTTTTATTTATTTCAAATTGTACATCTTCCGGGAGACCATTAAGATCTCCTGTATGACGAACTCTAATTTTATTTTTATGATAAAAAGAAGCTTCCTTTCTCATATGACTTATAATCAATTTCATTAGGAATTTGACCTCTTTTTGAGTCCGCTTCCAATTTTCAGTTGAGAAAACATAAAGTGTTAACCACGGAATATCTAATCTAATAGCTTCTTTAATAATCTTTTTTGCAGTGCTAATTCCCCGGCTATGCCCTGCTGTTCTGGGAAGCATGCGCTTAGTTGCCCATCTTCCATTTCCATCCATAATAATACCAATATGTTTAAGACCAGTACTCAACTAGATCTCCATAATCTCGTTTTCTTTCACTTCCAGAACATCACCTATTTCTTTAATAAATTTATCTGTAAGTTTCTGAATTTTATCTGTCGCCTTTTTTTCATCATCTTCACTAATATCTCCGGATTTCTGAAGCTTTTTAAGTTCATCATTTGCATCTCTTCGAATATTCCGGACAGAAACTCTATTTTGTTCTGCAGTATTTTTAGCAACCTTAACAAGTTCTTTTCTTCTGTCTTCAGTTAAAGGAGGTATATTGATTCTTATAACTTTCCCATCATTATTAGGGTTTACAGATAATTCTGATTTTTGAATTGCTTTTTCAATTTCACTCAATAAACCTTTGTCCCATGGTTGTATAACAACTAATCTTGCTTCAGGTACTGATATAGTAGCAGCCTGTGCCAGTGGTGTTGGTTGACCATATGCTTCGACTTTAATTTTATCAAACAACGCTGCAGAAGCTCTACCTGTTCTTATTGTATTAAATTCTCTTTCAAGAGCTTCTACACTCTTTTTCATTTTTCCATCAGCAGTACTTATTATAGATTCCATAGTTTCCTCCTAAGGTTGCATAGCCGAGCAGGAAGCTTGCTTCCGACCAGGCTTTGGTTGCATAGCGACCAGACTAA
>DAOVSY010000333.1 GCA_030633365.1 Spirochaetaceae bacterium
CAATGTACTGGCGTTAAAGTTCTGGATAAGTTTACCTCTGAAATAGTAGAGATATCAGGAAAAGTAATTGTAAATGCAGCTGGAGCATGGGGTTCTCAAATTGCCAGACTGGCAGGAAGTGATGTTCCTATGAGCTTATCAAAAGGTAGTTTAATTATTGCCAATCATAGACTCTCAAATTTGGTTATCAATCGTCTTAGACCATCATCAAATGGAGATATCATTGTCCCAAGTGAAACCGTAAGTCTGGCTGGAACTACATCAATACATGTCAATGATCCGGACAATCTAACTACAGACCCAAAAGAAATAGATTTAATCCGATCAGAGGCTGCAATAATGCTGCCGGATTTTAATAATATCAGGCTTATACGTTCATATACCGGAGTAAGGCCTCTTCTTAAAGCTGTTGATGCTTCAGCAGGGGACAGATCAATCTCCCGGGGGTTCCAGATTATTGATCATAAAAACGGAATGTTCTCTATTCTTGGTGGGAAGCTGACAACTTACAGATTGATGGCCGAAAAAATGACAGACAGGATAATGGAATACTTTGATATTAACGAAAAATGTACAACTGCAGATCTTCCCCTGGAAGGACAGGAAGATCTGTCAGGTTATCCTGTTTCAAAAAGATTAGGTAAACTGGAAAATATAATGTGTGAATGTGAACTTGTTTCCAGATCCAAAGTAAAAAAAGTAATAGAGGATACAAATACAAAGCATATTGGTGATATTCAACATAGAACAAGACTGGGAATGGGTCCCTGCCAGGGTGGGTTTTGTACATACAGAGCTTTAGGGATGCTGCAGGAAATGAATCAGGTTTCATCCGAAGAATCGTTGGATACTCTAAAGAGATTTCTGCAAAGAAGGTATAAAGGGAGCAGACCATTACTTTGGGGCGATCAACTAAGAGAAGAACAACTAGTAGAGGGAATCTATTTAAGTCTACTTGGGATGGCTGAGCATGAAATATGATATAGCAGTAATAGGTTCCGGAATGTCCGGTCTTATGGCCTCAATCTACCTTACAGAACAGGGGTTAAAAACAGCAGTAGTTTCCAGAGGAGACCCAATCTGCAGTTTATCCAGCGGGTGTATCGATATTGCCGGAACTGGTGAGAGGACCCTTGACTCCATAGATAAGTTCCCTCAGGAGCACCCCTATAACAAGGTAGGTAATACAGAAATATATAATTCAATACAATATTTTAGAGACCTTATGGAAAAACAGGGATGTATTTATACAGGAGATATTAGAAAAAACAGAAGAATACTTACACCCCTAGGTAGAAATAGAATTACTTCTTTAGCACCTTTTACTATGGAACATGCTGATATTAAAAAAAATGAAACATTTCATATTATTTCTTTTAAAGATATAAAGGATTTTTTCCCCAGTTTTGTAACAGGGGAATTTCCAGACACAGATATTTCAATTTTTGATGCAGGAACATATACAACTATGGGTATTGCAGCAAAAATGGATAATGAAGAGTTTCTCTCCACATTTGTAAAATGGATTAATGCACAAAAAATTAAACAGCTTAAAATTGGGATACCTGCCGTTCTTGGTATAACAAAAACCTTTCAAATAATAAAAAAACTGGAAAAAGAAACAGGCAAAATTTTCTTTGAAATACCAACTCTTCCCCCCTCTATCCCGGGGTTAAGATTATATAGAAACCTTAAAAGTATTGCAGAAAAAAAAGGAGTCAGTTTTTATGGATCAGCAGAAATTATAGACTTCAAAAAAGAGAAAGATAAAATTATAAACATAACCATAAAAAAACCAGGAAGACCTGACAGTGTAGATGCAAATGCATTTATACTGGCTACCGGCTCTTTTGTAAGTGGAGGACTGTTCCTGGATAAAGACATCTTTAAAGAAACCGTGTTTAATCTTCCTGTATCCTTTCCAAAAAATGAAGAATTATTTAATCAGGATTTTTTTAAATTAGGTCACCCTATAGAAAAAGCAGGTATATTAGTTGATGATACTTTTAAGGCTTTGGATTCCGGATATAATAATCTTTTTATTGCAGGAAGCATTCTTGCCCATTCAGAGACCATGAAATACCAATGCGGTCATGGTATGGCAATCTCTACAGGTATTGCAGCAGCAAAACATGCACTTGAATTCCTGGGAGGTTCCCTCAAATGAAAGGAAGCTTTGAAAACTGTATTCGCTGTACTATATGTGTAGAAAACTGTCCGGTATTTAAAGTTAATCCGGAATACCCGGGACCAAAACAGGCAGGTCCGGATGCGGAAAGGTTCCGACTGGATGGTATAGAAACTGTCGACAAATGGATTTCCCACTGTACTCAATGCAAACGATGTGATTTTTCCTGTCCCTATGGTGTAGATCCATCCAAACTAATATTAAAAGCACAAATTAGATATGTAAATAAACATAGAAAAACCCTGGCCCAGGTGCTGTTTTCGAATTTTCATTATATTGCAAGGCTGGGATCTTTATTCTCCATAGTAACTAATTTTATTACTTCCAGGCGTATAACAAGGAAGCTATTTAAAGTTATAGGATTACGTGGTGATATTCCCTTTCCCAAATTTAGATTTAAGACTCTCCAGCGATTCAGAAACAAATCAGTAAGAACACCTTTCCCTAAAAAAACTCTTATTACAGAATGGGAGAAAGACTCTGATTCTAATAAAAAGCAAACTGATAATTTAAAAGAAGGACCTGCTCCTGTTGATCGCATTATGATTAACCGACCTAAAGAAAGAAAAGCTGCCTTTTTTCATGGATGTTATCTAAATTCAAATGCACCTGATGAAGGAAGAATGATTATTTCCATATTAGAGCATTTTGGAATAAAAGTAGCTGTACCTGATCAGGTTTGCTGCGGCTTACCCGCACTGGGAAATGGTGATCTGGTAAAAGCGAAAGGTTTTGCCAGAAAAAACAGTAAAGAATTTGCAAAATTTATTAATGAAGGCTGGGACATACTCTACTCCTGTACATCCTGCGGCCATACACTTATATATGACTACCCGGAAATACTGGACACAGAAGAAGGTGAACTTATATCAAAAAATACATGGAACCTTTATGAATATCTAATTTTACTAAAAAACGAAGGCCATATAAATTTTGATTTTAAGCCTTTAAAAAAGAAAATTTCATACCATATCCCATGCCATTTGAGAGGAAGAGGTGTTCCCTATCCTGCAGTCAATATATTTAAAGAAATTCCAGATCTTAAGGTTTACATACAGGATATTAATTGCTGTGGCTTTTCCGGTAGTTTTGGATTTAAAGAAAAGAATAGAAAGACTACTGATGCACTGGGACGAATAGCTGTTGAATCTCTTGAAGAACATTCACCTGATATAATTATTTCAGATTGTGGTGCATGCAGAATGCAGATATCTAATTTTACAGAAACAAGAATAATTGACCCTATACAGGTAATGTATGATGCTTTAGGACTATCTGACAGTTGACCCGATACATAACAATCGTATCGAGGGATAACTGTTGATTGAAGTGTTAGTGATTTTCTGCCTTTTTATTCATAGAAGCACAATTTGAATCTTCTCTATGTAAACACCATACATAAGTGCCTACAATTGCAGCTGTCATTAAAAAACAAACAATTATTGCAATCATACCACCCTCCTTATTGCGACATTTCATTTTTTATTGTGAAAATTTATTGTTTTTATGCTTTATATGTACAATATACTAATATTTTCTATATTAGTCAATAAAATATCAGAATCTTTATATAAAAAGATGTTTTGCCGTTTCTGTTTAAGATTGGAAACAGGATTGTCGCACTTTACTAGATTCGAGAACTAACAC
>DAOVSY010000525.1 GCA_030633365.1 Spirochaetaceae bacterium
ATCATAAACCCCAGGGCTGTTTCTGCTACAGTTTCTGCAAGAACAGGACTTGCGCCAAATACTTTTACACCTTTTTCAAAAAGTTCGTCAGATACCAGACGTTTAACACTTCCACCCATATGAACAACAGCTTTAAGATCATCTGCTGCGGCCATTATTTCTGCATCCAGTGGAGCAACTTCCCAGCTTGTAATACAGGCATCCGCACCGTTTAGAAGCCTTTTCATCTCATCTTTATCTGCCGGATTCTCTGTACCGGTATGTCGAAGTTCTGCAAAAGATTCCAATATTTTAATACCTTCTTCAGATATCATTCTTGAATAATATTTTTTTCCAATTGTTATAGCAACTATAGGTTTTTTCATATTTTTATCCCTGGATTAATAATATTTTAATTGTATAGACAACCTATACTAACCCGTGTCATAATTGTTGTCAACATGATCAATTAAGGATAGTATACCAACCAGGAGTTCTGAATTGAAAATTGATAGAAATAGCCATGTTCCTGTTTACTGGCAAATTAAAGAAAGTATATTAAAGGAAATTACAAGTGGAAAACTTAAACCCGGGGATAAAATTCTTTCTGAACCACAATTGAAAGAAAAATATGGTGTTAGCAGATTAACAGCCAGAAGTGCAGTTACTGAACTTGTAAATGAAGGATATCTGGTAAGAAAGCAGGGTTATGGAACATATATCCAGAAACCAAGAATTGAGAACAGCCAGGAAAGATTTAAAGGTTTTAAATCTGATATGGAAGATAAGGGGTTTACTGTCAATTCAGAAATACTTGAATCCAGAGAAATTTCTGCTCCGGAATTTATTCAGTCCTCTATGGATCTGGATAACCATCATAAGGTTTTTAAAATTAAACGTCTAAGATTTGCAAATAACGAACCTATTGTTATCCATGAAAGCTATATCCCTTCCGATTTATGCCCAAATCTTCTACAGTATGATTTTGGCAAGGGATCTCTCTATTCAGTATTTAGTAAATATAAAATAACAATTAAAAATGCCACAGAACATCTGGAAGCAATATCTGCAGATAAAGACACAGCTTCCTATCTTGGCATAAAAGAGGGAGATCCCATTCTTTATATACAACGAACTTCATTTATTGAAGGAAACAAACCCTTTGAATACAGCAGCAGCTGGTATAGGGGAGATAGATATATATTTGATGTTCATTTGCAGCGGCAAAAGAACTAGATAAAGAAGGCTAAAGACTTTTAGGCTGTTAGGAATAAAAGTATCAGATCGACAGCCTACCCTGATAGTCTAACAGCCTTCAGTCTTCCATCTCTAAGTGTTTATTACTGTCATAAGATACTCCGGTGTTAAAGGCATTCTATCAAGCTTAACATTCCCTAAAGCATGACTGACAGCGTTAACAACAGCCCCTGCAACTCCATCAGTTGCACACTCACCTATACTTTTGGCACCAAAAGGCCCGGCTTCTTCAGGACTCTCAACAGTAATAGTAGTTATTTTCGGCATATCAGGAGCTCTGAACATCCTGTATTTTTTAAAATTCGGATTTTGAACATTTCCTGAAACAGGATCAATAAGCATCTCTTCAGATAAAGCATAGCCCAGCCCCATGTGTACTCCGCCATTAACCTGCCCCTCAAATAATATTGGATTGATAACCTTTCCGGAGTTATGTACAGGGACTACTTCAATAACTTTAACCTTACCAGTCTCTGTGTCAACTTCGACTTCAGTAAATACAGCAACATAACTATCTATGGAATTAACAGATTCAAAAGATTCGGTAGCTGTTAAATCTCTTTGTACTCCATTTTTACCTGCCTGGGCAGAAGCAACTATCTCTGTATAAGAACATGAAACTGAGGGATCTTTCTTTGAGCTTACAGTTCTGTTTTTAATATTAAGTTCTGATATTTCCAGTTTCAGCATAATTGAGGCTTCAGTAACCAATTGTTTGCGAAGATTTGCAGCAGCCAGAATAGCTGCATTACCACCTATGTAAGTAGTACGGGAGGCCTGTGCACCCAGATCCAGAGGCGTTATATCTGTATCAGCTTCAATAATTTCTATAAGGCCAGGGGGCATATCAAGAATTTCTCCTGCAATCTGACTAAATATTGTTCTTGCTCCGGTACCAAGGTCATGAGTACCTGTAAGGAGTACTGCAGTTCCATCATTGTTCATTTTAATAGTTACAGTACTTAGATCCTGATAGACTGGAAACCAGCCATTACCATGAACAGCTGCATCCATTCCCACTCCTCGTCTAAACCTACCGGCTTGATTTTTTTCTGCAGAT
>DAOVSY010000632.1 GCA_030633365.1 Spirochaetaceae bacterium
CAATATCAAAAACCGGCTGGGCAATTCCTTCATATCCATTAACAGGATAATCTCCTGTCAAAACCAGTAAATTGTTAAGCCCTTCTGCTGCATACATCCAGGCAAGGGATTCAAGCCCATTTCGGTTATAATCTTTACAGGTTATATGGATAACTGCCTGTTTCCCTCTATCACGTATGGTTTTACCTAATATAAGAGGAGCCTGCATTGGATTTCCACCTGGATTATCAGTTACAGATACCCAGTCAACACGTTGATCACTGCAGAGGCCATCTATAAACTTGGTAATTTTATCATCCTTTACCGGTTTACCGGGACCACGGGTTGATACAAGTTCAGCACCAATTAGGAACTTATCTGTTTTTTCAAATTTATCTTGTAGTGAAGTCATATCTTCTCCAGTAATTAAAACTATCAGCCTTATCTTCACTAATTTGTTTTAATATAAATTCTGTAGAGTTATTTTATGTTTGGATTTATGTGAAATATTGTAGAATACGGTTCTTTTTTGTACTTTCATAAAAAAAAACCGCACAAAGTACGGTTTTTTATTGTTTGCTGGGTAATTTTACTTATTTGTCAAATAAATCTGAAGCAACTTCTGCAGCTGTTGCTGCATCTGCAGTATAAATATCTGCACCTATTGAATCACAGTAATTCTGTGTAACAGGGGCACCACCGATCATTATAGTTACATCATCTCGCATTCCTGCATCAGAGAATCCTTTT
Source organism: Spirochaetaceae bacterium (assembly GCA_030633365.1). The sequence continues at coordinate 730 of DAOVSY010000632.1, forward strand.
ACAACAGATTCCATCTGGGTCATTGTTGTGGTTAACAATGCTGAACAACAGATAAGATTTGCATTCTCTTCTTTTGCAGCGGCAATAAATTTTTCCGGTGCAGCATCAACGCCTATATCAATAACCTCAATTCCCTTACCTTCCATCATCATTCGAACCAGGTTTTTCCCAATGTCATGGAGATCACCCTTTACAGTAGCAAGGATTGCTTTCCCTTTTGCTTCTACACCAGCTTCCATTAACAAAGGTTTTAGAAGAGCAGCACCCATATTCATTGCTCTTGCAGCAATAAGAACTTCCGGAACAAAAACTTCGTTATTCTTGAACTTTACACCAATGATGCTCATCCCGGACATCAATCCCTCTTCCAGGATTGTTTTTGCATCAATCCCTTCCGCAATTGCTTCTTCTACAATTGCAACAACTTCTTTTGCCTGTCCTTTCTGAAGTGCAGCAGAGCACTTTTCAAAATCTGCCATAAAAACTCCTATAAATTTTTATTACAGACCTTAACCACGAAGTCTTTGTTTTTTAGTGCATTAAAGTTTCCTGGCTACGGATCAACCTTTTCTGTACCTTCCCGGCATTTGCCAGTGGATATAACAGCTTAGTCCCCGATTACAGTGACGGGCTCGCAGGGGGATATAACCCCATTTCCTTTAAATATGCACCATTACGTTAGTTTATATTAAATGAAGTAATAATCTAAGTATTTAACTTTCTTTTTATTTTTTGTAATTATTTATGATTTGTTTGTTAGTGAATCTCTAAATTACTGGATTCAACCAAACCTCTTGTATCTCTATATTTACCTGG
>DAOVSY010000423.1 GCA_030633365.1 Spirochaetaceae bacterium
ACTGGTGAGATTGTGCTTGTATCCCAGGGTAGTTCAGTCAGGCAGACAGAATTTACAAAAGATAAACCTGTAGATGCTGTTATTATGGGAATTGTGGATATTGTTGAAGAGGAAGGTAATGTGGTCTTTAAAAAATGAGTGTTGATGTAATTGGAATTCTTGAACTCTCAAGTATGGCAGATGGATTTAATACTCTTGATGCAGTTGTAAAAGAATCTCCTGTAACAATTATTAAAGCCGAACCAATTAATCCTGGTAAGTACTTAATTATGATAACTGGAGATGTTGCTTCGGTTGAAGCAGCCATGGATGTTGGCATAAATATTGCCGGTACAAGTATTGTAGATCATATTCTGCTTAAAAATCTGGACAAGCAAGTAATTCCTGCAATTAAAGGTTGTATTGCTCCGGAAGAATGGGATGCTATTGGTTTAATTGAAACTATTTCTGTAGCATCAGCTGTAGAAGCTGCTGATCTTGCTATTAAAGAGGCAGATGTTCATATTGTGGGAATTATAACTGGAAATGAGACTGGTGGAAAAGCTTTGGTAAAATTAAGTGGTGCCATAGGCGATATAAATACTGCTATGAGCAGCACTGTAGATATGCTGAAGAATAAAGATCAGCTGTACAAAGATATAATAATACCAGGGCCGCATATTGATATTAAGGGGTTTGTTTGTGGAAATTAATGAGAACGCTATTAGAGATATAGTGTCAAATATTCTAAAAGATAATTCCAATGGTGTTCCGGCTGGTTCAAATAGTTTTGCAATTATCCCCGGAGTTTTTGATGATATGAATAAAGCAATTTATGAAGCAAGAAAAGCTCATAAAATATTTTCAGATACTTCTTTGGAAATTAGAAGAGCCATGATTAAGGCTATGCGTCAGGTTGTTGAGGATAATGCAGAGCAGTTTGCCCGACTTGCTGTTGAAGAAACAGGAATGGGACGCTTTGAAGATAAGATAAGAAAAAATCAGCTGGCAGGTAGAATGACTCCAGGAGTTGAAGATCTTGGACCATCCAGCTTTTCTGATGATCATGGACTTACAATTACAGAAAGAGCTTCTTATGGAGTTATAGGTGCAATTGCTCCAAGTACAAATCCTACAGAGACAATTATTAATAATTCTATTAGTATGGTGTCTGCTGGAAATACAGTTGTATTTAATTCCCATCCGGGAGCAAAAAATGTATCTGTTTTTGCAATTAAACTACTTAATGAAGCCATACTTAAAGCAGGTGGACCTGCAAATGTAGTTGTTACAGTTAAAGAGCCTACCATTGGATCAGCTAAAGAGCTTATGACTCATCCTATGATAGATCTTCTTACCGTAACAGGTGGTCCGGCAGTAGTTGGCCAGGCTATGCAGTCTACAAAAAAAGTTATTGCAGCTGGCCCGGGAAATCCTCCTTCTGTAGTGGATGAAACTGCAAATATTGAAAAGGCTGCAAAAGACCTTGTTGCAGGAACCAGTTTTGATAACAATATTGTTTGTATCTGTGAAAAAGAGATAATAGTTGTAAGATCAGTAGCTGATAAATTGAAATCAGAAATGAAAAAACATGGAGCATTCGAATTAACAGGTGATCAGATTAAGGCTGTAACAGATTTGGTAATTGACAGACCTGGTAGAAAAGGTGATGAAGGGGCTATTCAGAAAAAATATGTAGGTAAGGATGCCAGTTTTATTGCAGCAGCTGCAGGAATTACTGTACCTGCAGATACCAAAATACTTTTGTGTGAGGTAGATAAATCTCATCCTCTTGTCTGGACAGAACAGCTTATGCCTGTAATTCCTTTGGTTAGAGTTGATAATGTTGATGATGCTATAGATTTTGCTGTCGAATGTGAACATGGTTTTCGTCATTCTGCGTCAATGCATTCTTTAAATATTGAAAAACTTTCCAAAATGGCAAGAGTAATAAACACTTCATTATTTGTTAAAAATGGTTCAAACTTTAATGGTATGGGTTTTGGTGGTGCAGGATATACTTCCTTTACTATAGCAAGCCCTACTGGAGAAGGTTTTACCAGAGCAAGAACATTTACCCGTGAACGGCGCTGTGCTATTATTGATCATTTTAGAATAGTGTAAAAAGGATAATAATGTGAAAATAGGAAGGGTTACAGGTACAGTCGTAAGTACCATGAAGCTGGAATCTCTGGAAGGTATTAAATTACTATTGGTACAGCCCCTTGATGATGATATGCAGAATAGCGGGAATCCCATAGTTGCCTGTGATACTGTACAGGCAGGTTCCGGTGATTTGGTTATCTATGAAGGGGGCAGAGAAGCTGCTCTTACTCTTGGTAACTGGTACAATCCTGCAGATAGCGCAGTTATTGGAATAATTGACCAGCTAGATAGGGTGGAATCATGACCCTTGCCAGAGTATGCGGAACAGTAGTTTCCAGTGTAAAAATTGAAGCTCTTGAAGGTTTAAAATTGATGATAGTTCAACCAATTAATCCTGATGGGAAGTCGGCAGGCAAGCAAATTGTTGCTGTAGATAGTTTACAGTCCGGTATAGGAGATAATGTTCTTATAATTGATGAAGGCGGTTCTGCAGGAATAATGCTGGATATGTCCTCTCAACCAATTAGAACTGTAATAGCTGCAATTGTAGATAGAGTTGATATAGTAAAAGAGGAAGAAAATGTACACTGAAAATGATTATAAAGAAAATAACAAAGAAGATAATGTATCCAGAGTTGCTATTGGATCAGATCATGGTGGATTTGTTTCAAAAGAGATTTTAAAGAAATATCTGGAAGTTCTTGGATATAATATTATTGATATGGGAACATATTCCAAAGACAGTGTTGACTACCCTGATTTTGCAATTAAAGTAGCAGAGAGTGTAGCAAAAGGTAAAGCTGATCGTGGTATTATGATAGATGGTGCAGGAATAGGATCTTCTATGGTATGTAATAAGGGTCGTGGAATTCGTGCTGCACTATGTGATGATATGGGAAGAAGTGAAGACAGCAGACTCCACAATAATGCAAATGTTTTAACTCTTGGAGGACCGCT
>DAOVSY010000057.1 GCA_030633365.1 Spirochaetaceae bacterium
AGTCATCATCATTGGTCTTTCCAATATGTTCTTCCAGAACCTGAGCTACTGCATCGGGCAAACTCATTACTCTGTTTTTCCCAAAGCCATGATGTCTGCCGGAACCAATGGAACGAAGCTGACCAATTACACTCCCTACTCTATCAATGGGAGAAAGAGGACTTGGCATTCTAAGAATAAGGCTTATAAGACGACCCAGACCTTCTGCATCTGCAGCTACATCCGACCCAACCTTTGCAACATTTATAAATACTTCAAAGGGTTCTTTAATGGCACCCTTTCCGGCATTCACTGTAATGTATGCAGTTCCAATAGGAGTATGTTTTCTGTATGTTGTACCAAATAAAACTGTAGGTCGTACCCTTGGTTTAATATCAACAACAGGTTTCGCCTGTTCCTTTGGTTTATCTTCATCATCTTTTTTTGCATAAAGAACCTGCTCATCTCTGGAGCCATCCCTGTAAATAGTACCGCCCTTGCAGCCAGTATCATACATCAATTGATAAAGATCTTTCGTCTGGTCAACTGTATAATGATTAGGAGTGTTACTGGTTTTTGAAATACTGGAGTCAACCCATTTTTGAATTGCTGCCTGTACTTTTACATGATCTTCAGGCGCCAGATCCATTGCTGTTACAAAATAATCCGGTAGTTTTTTATCTCCGGCTGTTTTAATCCATTCATCATATATAGGAACTCTTTCTGTATGAGAGCCCATTCTACCTACTCGTTCCCATTCCCAGAAATAATATGGTTCAATACCTGTAGAAGTTCCTACCATGGTACCTGTTGTTCCTGTTGGTGCCTGGGTTAGCAAAGTTACATTTCTAATACCATTCTCTCTAATTTTATCATGGACATCTTTTGGCATTCCCTTCATAAATCCGCTTTTCAGATATTTATCGGCATCAAACATTGGGAAACTACCTTTCTCCAGGGCATAATCACTGCTGGCAAGATAGGATTCTACTGCAATAAACTTAAACAGTTCATCAATAAATTTTTCAGATTCTTCACTTCCATAACGAATTTTTAATTCAATCATCATCTCAGCAAGACCCATAGTCCCAAGACCAATTCGTCTTTCAGACATCTGCTGTTCTTTATTTACATCGAAAAAATAGGGAGTGGTATCTATAATATTATCCAGAAAACGTACTGCATAACGAACACCCTTTCTTAGAGAGTCCCAATCAACTTTACCATTGTCTACAAACCTGGACAAATTAAGAGCACCTAAATTACAAACACCCCAGGGAGGAAGACCCTGTTCTCCACATGGATTTGTACATTGAATTGTAGAATAGTAATATGAATTACTCATTTTATTGTATCTGTCCAAAAAGAAGATACCAGGTTCTGCACTTGACCAGGCACTTTCAATTATGGCATCCCAGATTGTTCTGGCTTTGACAGTTTTATGGGTTAGAACAGGCTTACCAGCTTTCTTCCAGGCTCCTAAATCTCCTCTCCACATCTCATCATAATCAGGATCATTTGTATCCGGGAAAACAAGATCCCAGTCACCATCTGCTTTTACAGCTTCCATAAAAGCATCACTTATGGCTACAGAGATATTGGCATTGGTTATCTGCCCCATCTTTTTTTTAGAGCTTATAAAATCCATAATATCAGGATGGGAATCATTTAAAATTAGCATGAGAGCCCCCCTCCGACTCCCCCCTTGTTCAATTAGACCAGTTACATAACTATAAAGAGCACCCCAGGATACTGATCCACTGGAGCGTCCATTCACACCTTTTACATAAGCATGATGAGGTCTTAGAGAAGACAGGTTAATACCAACACCTCCACCTCTGGACATAATCTCAGTCATATGACCAAGGGTTTCCATTATTCCACCTCTGCTGTCTGCAGGAGATGGAATAACATAACAGTTATAAAAAGTTAAATTCTGGTCAGTACCTGCACCAGTAAGAATCCTTCCTGCAGGAACAAAACGCCAGTCATCCATTAGCCACTTAAAATTGCTGGTCCATTCAGATTTCGCTTCACCACTCTCACTTTCACCAAGTGCTGTAGCTACTCTATCAATCATCATTGAGGGATCGGTTTCTATTGGTTTATCCAGCTGTTCCAGAGTCAGTTCCTGTTTAGTTCCATCTTCAAGCTCTACATTTACAATATTACCTTTTATTTCAGTAACTTTGCCTATTTCACGCTGACCTGTATCCTTATTGACAACAACTATAACTGTATCATCAATTACAAGAGTATCCTTTTTTCCGTCTTTTAAAGCATATCTGTCCAGGAAAATTTTTCTTCCCAGGGGTGATAGAGAATTTTTTGCCTTCACCAAATCCCTCCCGATAATGGTAAAATTTATATACCGAGAATATACTGAAAATCCAAGGTCTGCAATATCATTCATACTTAAATTCCTATGTTTCGGATGATGATTTTTTAATTTATGCTGAGCTATAGAAAAAGTAACAGCTCATCAAAATTTATTTTCCCTCCTGATATAAATCAAAATTTCAGGTATTGGTGATCATGGAGAAAATCGCTTTTTTTTGTTATAGGTTTTATTCTTTTGGCCGTTTCCCCATAGGGGCGGATATGAAATCCGCCCCTACGGTAGAACCAACCACGGTGCGGGATTTTCTCTTCTATCCTTTAACGGTTCGTTCACTATTGATTTTATTAAATAAAAAGAGATACAACATATACAGATTACTTCCGGAGGTACTCTATAACAATGAAAAATTTTAATGAATGGTTAATAAAAAATATTACATTACACCAATATGACAGTAAAAATGAGGAACTTGCCAATGCAGGAACCCATGGCCTGGGGATTCTCCTTAGTATTGCAGCAACAGTTATGATGATTGTTAAAATAGACAGCACTGATTCCCAGGTATCACTTACAGGTGCTTTAATATTTGGATTTTCGATGATACTCCTTTACTCTTCTTCCACATTTTATCATCTGTCCAAAGGTCCGGTTGCCAAAAGATTACTAAGAATAATGGATCACTCCACAATATATTTCCTTATTGCAGGAACCTATACTCCGATAGCACTTACTGTTGGAGGAGGAGCAGGATGGGGAATATTTGGAATAGAATGGGGCTTGACTATACTGGGTATTACTTTCACACTTTTTTTCTGGGGCAGGTATGGGCTTCTTCATGTTCTGTTTTATATAATTATGGGTTGGATGGCAGTTTTTATATGGAATCCACTTATGGAAACAGTTACCAGACCATTTATTATTCTAATGATTAGCGGTGGTTTATCCTATACTCTGGGAACAATAGTTTATGGAATGAAAAAGATGCCTTTTCACCATGCTATTTGGCACCTTTTTGTGTTAGCAGGCAGTGTTCTTCTGTTTTTGGCAATCTATTTGCATTTGATGTAAAAAGACAAGATATCAACATTGAATATTGGGATTGACATTCCCAATATTCAATGATAAAATCTTTTTATGATTCAAAGGAATCTATATATACACCAAATTCAAAAATCATTAAAAAGATCCAAAATTACTGCAATTCTAGGTCCAAGACAATGCGGGAAAACTACTCTTGCAAAAGAAATATCCCTTCAAACTAAATCCAGCTTCCTGGATATAGAATCTCCAACAGACAGAGCAAAACTTCAAAACCCTGAGCTATATCTAAAAAATATTTCAGGACTTATTATTCTTGATGAAATTCAGCTAATGCCGGAATTATTTTCTGTACTTAGGGTCCTTTCTGATCAATCTCCCTCCAATGGACGTTTTCTAATATTGGGAAGTGCTTCTCCGGATCTAATAAAAAATGCATCCGAATCTCTGGCTGGACGTGTTGAGTTTATTAACTTACAGGGATTTGATATTGTTGAAACAGGAAGTTCCTCTTTAGACCGCCTCTGGGTAAGAGGAGGATTCCCGCTCTCCTATCTTGCTAAAAAAGAAGGAGACAGTATTGCCTGGAGGGAAAGCTTTATAAGAACTTTCCTACAAAGGGATATACCACAATTCGGCATCAATATACCTTCCACAACCCTTCGCCGTTTCTGGACAATGCTGGCCCATAGCCACGGTCAAATTCTGAACAGTTCCCAGCTGGCTAAATCAATGGGTTTGAACAACAAAACTATTCGTTCATATATTGATATACTTAGTGCCACCTATATGATACGCCCTCTACAACCATGGTTTACCAATATAAAAAAGCGGCAGGTAAAATCACCTAAAATCTATTTTACAGATACAGGTCTTCTTCATCAACTGTTAGGAATTACTAGTTTAGATACACTGCATGGACACCCTCAACTGGGAGTATCTTGGGAAAGTTTCGCAATTGAACAAATAATCAGAAATAATTCCAATACAGAATACTACTTTTGGTCAACCTATAGTGGAGCCGAGTTAGATCTATTTTTCATCCATAAAGGTAAAAAGATCGGCATAGAATTGAAATTCACAGGAACCCCAAAAGTAACAAAATCGATGCACTCCGCTTTAAAGGATCTAAATCTTGAAAAACTGTATATTATATATCCGGGAACAGAACGATATCCACTTCATGATTTAATAGAAGTGTGTCCTTTGACAGACCTTATAAAACTACTCCAGGAATAACAGTTATAAGACAATCTTCCATTTATACATCTTGTCTATATCTTATTATTCATATATAGTTCCCGAATGCTAAACAAAATTATTACTAATCGAAGACTAATCCAGGGAGTCCTTGCTGTTTCAGTCTACCTTGCAATAGAAATGTATGACATTTCCCTTATGTATGTTATTATCTTTGGATCAATTCTGGGTGTTATATTTGGAAAAGTATTCTGCAGATGGATGTGTCCCATAGGCCTGCTTATGGAAGTTCTTATGGGTGGTAAAAAAGACAAAACAGGCCAACAGATGTATAGTTATCATAAACTTGGTTGTCCTATTGCATGGATTAACGGATTCTTTAATAAATACAGCCTTATAAAAATAAAAATGGATCCAGCAAAATGCACATCCTGCAATATCTGTGATGATACTTGCTATATATCAAAGCTTAATCCGGATTTTTCACTTTATAAAGAAGATAAAAAACTTGCCGGAGACAGTTTTAGCTGTTCAAAATGTTTGGAATGTGTTGAAAAGTGCCCTACTGGTAGTTTGACATATACCCTATAAATTTACTCACTCCAATTAATCTGGAACTAAAAAACCTTGCTTGTGAAACCACTCCTAATAAGTTATCCTGTATTTAGACATCAGGGGGATTATATGGCACCAAAAATAGTATATATTACTGGATTCAGACAACATGCAGGTAAAACAGTAGCCAGTATAGGTCTGATCTCACTGCTTAGAAAATTTATCACTCCTGAAAAAATTGGATATATAAAACCTGTTGGACAGGAACTTATACAGCTTTCTGATGGTGTCAAAGTTGATAAAGATGTAAAAGTTATTGAAAAATTCTGCGGTATTCCTGATATGAAACTGGAAAATCTTTCTCCTGTTCAACTAGGTTCAGGGTTTACCAAAGATTATTTAAAAAGTGGTGATAAAACCAAAATTTCAAATGAGTTTGCCCTGGATATAGAAAATTCATTTGCTTCAATGGCTGACAAAGATGTAATTATTGCAGAAGGTACTGGACATCCTGGGGTTGGGGGCATTGTAGGTTTATCCAATGCACATGTGGGAAATCTTATTGGTGCTGATATACTATATATTTCCGGTGGAGGTATTGGAAAAGCTCTGGATATGCTGGAAGTGGATCTTTCATATTTTCTTTATATGAAAAGTAATGTTCGTGGAATACTTTTTAACAGACTAATTCCAAATAAAATAGATACTGTAAAAGAATATATTACAGAAAAACTGCTGCAGGAAATGTATCCTGGTTTTGAACACCCCCTAAGCATATATGGATATCTTCCCACTATTGATGATCTTCCAAACCCGTCAATGGCTGTTGTAAAAAAGCATCTGAAAAAAGCTGAGATTATTGGAGACCCGGAAACTGAGCCATGGCACAGGACTTGCAGATCCATTAAAATAATAAGCCTTCAGGAAGAATACCTGGATCTTGAAAAATTTCTTCATAGCGGAGATATTGTTGTAATAGCAGCAGGATCTAAAGGAAGAATTAAAAAAATTGTTGAATATAGTGATAAACTGGCAAATCCTATTGGAGGTATAATAATTTCCTGTGTGGTAGAGGATAGGGGATTAAAACCGGAAAATGTTGATAGAATTAATAAATCACAGATACCGACACTATTACTTTCAGATAACACTGAAACAGTAGAACGAAAATTATTTTATACATTTGAAAATACAAAAATCCAACTTTATGATAATAAGAAAATTATTGAAATTGAAGATATGTTTAACGAGCATTTCCAAATGGAAAAATTTATGGATCACTTTTTAAACTAAGATATCTGCATAATTGTCACCAGAGGAATGATTAAATGGTTAACCATATAAACATATATGTCAAAAGTGCTAAGGATTTTTTAGCTGACAATAAAATGAACCCTGAACAAGTTGATATAGACAAAAGCTGTTCCATGTTTTTAGATGAAATGAGAAATGGCCTTTCAGGGAAAAAATCTTCCTTAATGATGATACCTACATACATCGAGACTGAAGAAAATATCCCTTTAGGAGAATCTGTAATTGTTCTGGATGCAGGTGGTACAAATTTCAGAACTGCCACTGTAAGATTCGATAAACCAGGTATTCCGACTATTACGAAATTTCAAAAATTCCCCATGCCCGGGACAGGAGACGAAGGGAATGTCACCAAACTGGAATTCTTTGATAGAATTGCCGGTTTTATGAAAGAATCTGTATCTGACAGTTCAAAGATTGGATTCTGTTTTTCTTATCCAACTGAAATATTTCCATCAGGAGACGGGAAACTAATTCATTTTGTTAAAGAAGTTAAAGCGCCTGAAGTTGAAGGGACAATGATTGGAGAAAACCTTCTTGCTGCTCTTAAACGAAAGGGTCTCGATCATGATAAAGATATTGTAATTTTAAATGATACTGTAGCCACCCTTCTGGCCGGTAAAGCTCAGGAGAAACAATTTGAATCTTATATAGGATTTATTCTGGGAACAGGTACAAACTGCAGTTATGTAGAAAAAAATTCCAGTATTGGAAAACTACAGAATTTGGATAAAAATAACAGCCAGGCAATAAATATGGAAAGCGGCCAGTTTGATCTTTTTAAAGGAGGTTTACTGGATCAGGAATTCATATCCACTACAGACAAGCCTAAAGAAGGAAGATTTGAAAAAATGATTTCCGGAGCATATCAGGGACCATTGGCACTTTTAGTATTAAAAAAGGCAGCAGAATCAGATTTGTTTTCTGATGGTTGTAAAACAGATATATTAGAAATTTCTGAATTGAATCCTGCAATTGTGGATAGTTTTCTTAATAATCCGGATAATACACAAAATATGCTAAATAAGTTCTGCAATACAAAATCAGATTCAATAATTCTTTTTACAATTCTTGATCAGCTTATAGAACGATCAGCAAAATTAACAGCATCACAACTTGCAGCGGTGGTTTTAAAAACAGGGAAAGGCGATGATCCAACATTTCCAGTATCTATTACAGCTGATGGTACAACTTATTATAAAACCAGAGGTCTTAAATTTAGAACAGAATTTTATTTAAAAGAATATCTGGAAAATAAAAAAAACAGATATATTGAGTTCTCCCATATAGAAGACGCTCCTTTGATAGGTGCTGCTGTAGCAGGTTTAATTCAAAAATAATTATTGAAAACTGTATTTCATATCAGAACTATGTGTTGGATAAGCCCATAGAATAGTTTTTAATTCTTTTGTGGTATGACCAAATTTTACAGCTAAAGCAAACATGTTTATAACTTCCGGAGCATTATGCCCAAGAATATGAACACCAAGAATTTTTTCTGTTGTATTCTCAATAATAACCTTGTATTCGGCTGCCTTTTGACCAATCCTTTTTGATGAGGGCCACAAAGTCTGATCCATTCTTTTAATTCTGACATCCAGATTTTTTTCTATTGCTTCTTTTTCAGATATACCAACTGTTGCCATAGGGGGCAGTGAAAATACAGCACTGGGAATATTAGTATAATCAGGAACACTGGAATTCCCATATAAAATATTAGCTACAACTATTTCTGCCTGCATATCAGCAACTGTTGCAAGATTAGGTCCGGAGGCAACACAGTCACCAACAGCAAAAACATTTGAATTTGAGGAGGATTGAAGATATTTGTTTACCTCAACTCCTCTTAAACCAAAATTTATATTTCCAGCTTCCGGATCCAGGCTTTGTAAATCTGGAACACGGCCGCTGGCATTTACAACAAGATCTGCAAAAAAATCTTCCCCTCCTGCAGTAACCTTAAATCCTTGTTCTGTTTTTTCTATTTTCTCTACTGGATGCTCAGTTATTAAAGATAATCCATCTGCTCTCATGGCTTCAACAAGAGTATTTACCAGATCAGGATCAAACTGTTTTAAAGGCTGAACCGAACGGTGAAGAATTGTAGTTTCTGCTCCTGCTACATGTGCAACACCTGCTAACTCAAAAGAGATATAACCTCCACCTATGAAAATTACCCGTTTAGGCATTGTATCCATATCAAGAAAGTATTCACTGTCTACACTCAGCTCACCGCCTGGTATTCCAGAATCAGCCGGAACAGAACCTACAGCCAGAATAATTTTATCTGCTTCTACTATGACATCATCAATCAGCACACTATTAGGTCCTTTAAAACGAACATCACCATGAAATACATCTATACCGGCATCAGTAAATCCCTTTTCAGAGTTTACTGAAACTTTTTCTGTAAACTCTCTTTTAAGATTCATAAGATCTTTCCACTCTACTTCCGGTGCTTTAACAATACCTTTGTCTTCCAGGCTTTTTGCCAGATGAACAATTTCGGTGTTGGCAACTAAATATTTTTTCGGCTGACATCCTCTTTTGGCACAGGTACCGCCAAAACTTCTCCTATCAGCTATGGCAACACTTTTCCCTGCTTTCTTAAGACCATGAGCTACTGTGTAACCACTTGTTCCAGTACCTATAACTAATATATCTGTTTTCATAATAGCAAAAGTAAACAAAGAATTGCCTTGAATCAAGAAATAACTTGATTTTTTTTATCATCTATAATTATTATCTATATATGACAGATAAAATTTCAAAATCAGATTTTAGAATTGCTGCTTTTCCGGCTAAGGGCTGGCTGAAAATATTATTACTATTACTTGGTCCCCTGATAGATCGAATACTTGGTTTCTATAAATTGAAAAAGCTGTTTGACAAGTACAAGCTTGAAGGACTGGAGAAAAAGGCGTTTGTTAAAAGAGGACTGGAAATGCTTCAGGTCGACTATAATATTAATAATTCCCTTTCCTCTATTCCAGCTTCCGGTCCTTTAATTATAGTCAGTAATCACCCCTATGGTGGAGTGGAAGGTGTTATACTTGCTGATTTTTTATCTACCATAAGAGACGATGTAAAATTTATGGCAAATTCAGGTCTTAGTCTGGTAAAGGAGATGAATGATTTCTTTATATTTACAAATCCTTTGGTAACAAATAATTATAAAAATATTTCATCGATTAGAGGATGTCAGGCTCATCTTGAAAATAATGGTCTCCTTGTTCTTTTCCCTGCTGGAAAAGTATCCTACTATAGAAAAGATAAAAACAGAATAACAGATGGTGAATGGAACAGAATAGCTGCAAAACTCAGTAAAAAATTAAATATTCCAGTGGTCCCTATATTTTTTGCCGGTTCCAATAGCAAAATTTTTCAAACTATGGGGAGAGTTTATTATCGTTTCCGGCTGCTGATGCTTACCAGGGAAATGATGAAATTGAAAGGTAAAAAAGTACAACTCTATTTAGGCAATTTATTAAAACCTGAACAGCTAAAAGGCAGTACAAGAGAAATTATAAATTTTCTACGTATGCAGACATATCTTCTTGACCCTGATTATATTTTTAAAAGGACTGAAGAAGAAGTTCAAAGAAAACTTCCGGATATAATCCCGGCTGTGCCATTTAGCCTGATAAAAAAAGAACTTTCTTCCCTGCCGCAAAAACAGCATTTACTGGATTTTAGAAACTATTCTGTTTACTACGGATATTATAAGCAATTGAAAAATACAGTTAGAGAAATAACCCGTTTACGGGAGGTAACTTTCAGGGAAATGGAAGAAGGGAGTGGCCAGGAAAGGGATACTGATAGATATGATGAAACTTATACCCAGCTTTTTATTGTTAACAATGATAAGAAGGAACTAATAGGTGCCTACAGAATGGGACAGATAGATCTTTTACTTAAGAATAATAATAAAAAAGATATTTATCTCTCCAAGATGTTTAATTTCCGGGGTGATTTTTATTCAAAAATGGAATCAGGTGTTGAAATGGGAAGATCATTTCTGATTAAAGCAGAACAAAAAAGTGCATATGGGTTTTTTCTTCTATGGAGAGGAATAGGTGAGTTTATGGTCCGTAATCCAAAGTACAGATATTTATACGGAACTGTTTCATTAAGTAACATCTACGATCCCCGTTCTATAGCAATTATGCATAGAGTCCTGGTTGGTAAAAAAAACCAGGTTGAACCAGTTGCAGATATTGATATACAAATTCATCCAGAAGTAGAAGAATTTTTATCTAAAAACAAAATGGGGTTGAAAGACCTTGATCAATTAATAAAATCTATAGAACCTGACGGAAAAGGACTTCCGGTACTTGTCAGGCAATATGCAAAACTGGGAGCTAAGTTTGCTTCCATTGGAAGCGATATTGAATTCAGAAATACTCCCGGTATGCTGCTTATTGTCAATACAGGAGAAGCACCTGCAAAAACGATTCAGAGATACTTTGCTGAAGGGACAGAATCATACTTGAATTATCAGCCTTAAGCTTGTAGAATTATTGATAATACAAATAAGATAGTATACTTAGTGTTTTTACTATATACTATCTGTAGAATAGTTATGTATTTCGCAATTTATTAAGTCTTTTTTACTTTTATACATAATTTTTCATTGTATTTTTTAAGTTTTCAATATATTATATTTTAAAGATTCAAAATTTAGGAGAAATCATGAGCAATTCAACAAAACTCGATCCCACAAAAATGGAAGACTGGGAAGTTGCTGCAGAAGCAGAAAAAACCATGAAAACTGTTTATCAGCTGGCAGAAGAACTTGGACTCGAAAAGGAAGAACTTCTTCCCTATGGTCACTATCTGGGAAAACTCGATTATCAGAAAATAATGAAGCGCCTCGAAGACAAACCAAATGGTAAATATATCGAAGTAACTGCTATTAACCCTACACCTTTGGGAGAAGGAAAAACAACTACAACCATGGGACTGGTAGAAGGCCTTGGTGAGTTGGGCAAAAAAGGATCCGGAGCAGTCAGACAGCCATCAGGCGGACCTACATTTAATGTAAAAGGTTCTGCAGCTGGTGGAGGTATATCACAGTGTGTACCTTTAACAGATTTCAGCCTTGGTCTTACAGGTGATATTGATGCAATTACAAATGCACATAATCTTGCAATGGTTGCAATGACTTCAAGAGTTCAGCATGAGTTTAACTATGGAGATATAACACT
>DAOVSY010000594.1 GCA_030633365.1 Spirochaetaceae bacterium
AGGAGGTTTGAACACCGGGTCACTTAATCGTCCTGCATGGCTTAGTTGAAAAATAATAAGAGAATTGCTGTTAATCTTCCTAATTCGGGAAACAAGTTCTTTGAAACCCGGAAGTGTTTCTTCCACCAGTACCATTCTGTTTGACCGGGCCTGAGTTTCGAGGGTTACATCTATCGACTCTATATGGATTATTCCCGGTGCCCCTTTTGCAATCTCTTCATATTTTTTGAAGGTAGATTCGGTGGGCATTCCATTTTTTTCACAATTATTTGATTCAGTAGGCTGGTAAACAATTCGTGACGGTGCAATTTTGGTCCCTATCCTTATACTTGTGTTCAGATTTTTCGCTTTCATAGATACTCCTAAAAAAATAAAGGCTGTCCAACTATGGGTAAAGCAGCCGGACAGCCTGGGGAAACCTATATTTCAGGTAAAAATTCTACTGGGATCTGGTCATCACCTATCCACCACCAGTCAGATAATTCCGGTCTTACAAATTCTGCAATTTTATCAGGGCCCATGCCTGTAACCTCTATATAATGGATCTTGTCTACAGATTCACCCTTCATGGCTTTAACCAGTACACGAACTGATTCTGCAGATAGTCTTGTAGTCATAGGAAAAACATAACCGGGAATGTCATTTGCAGCCAGATATTTGGCATAACCATTCAACTGGTCACCTGTAGTAGGAACTGCAGGACGACCTGCTTCTGCCAGTGACTCCAATGCAGGCCAGGACATGAGCCCTGAATCTGCCCAAATACCGTCAATCTGAGGGAAAGCATTAATTATAGCTTCCATTATTCCTTTGGTTTTTGTTGCAGACCAGTCACAGTACTGATGATCAAGAATCTCAATACCACTGTTTTTTGCAAAAACCTCTCTGGCACCTGTCAGTCGTTCTTCCGCAGTAGTGTTTCCTGCTATACCACTCAGCATAATAATTTTACCATTCCCACCAAGTTGCTCAACCAGCCATTCTGCCTGGCTTCTGCCGTAACCAAATAGATCCTGAGTAACCAGGGCAGTATATTTATCGGTAGAGATTTTTCCACCAAAAACAACAACAGGGATCCCTGCTTCATATGCCCTTTCAATAGCCGGAGCAATAACTTCCCCATTTGTAGGATATACTATGAGGCCATCAATTCCTTTGGAAATAAGATCATCAATATCTGCAATCTGTTTTTCCGGTCTTTCATCGGCATTGGTAATGTAATGTTTAGTTATCTCCGGTGTGGCAGCTACTTCTGCAAGAAAATTGCTTAGTAAAAACTGTCGCCAGGAATCGCCCATTCCAGCGTTACTCCAGCCTATGGTAAAGGTACCATCATCGGAACTCGTTGAATCCTGCTGTCCACCTGCTGATAATGGCAGGATAGCGATAATTAAAATAGCCAGGATAAGCATTAACAATCTTTTCATTTCTAATCTCCTTTCATTTACAATCGTTTAGTATTGTTCATTATCATATTTGAACATATCAACATTATAAGTCAGTGTTTTTCTCCTGTATATGGACAAAACTGATCAGCCTTATGGACAATTCTTTCTAAAACTGCAATTTAATTTGCTATACGATGAATTCAGAGGTATCATACTGTATTCATGAAAAGAAAAAAATTATCCGGAAAAAGAAGTATAAAGACAGCTCTTTATATAAACAATTTCATTCCTCTTCTATTTATTGTTCTGGTTTTTACTGCATCATATTATTTTTACACTTCCCACTTACTAATACAACGTGAAAAAGATTCTCTC
>DAOVSY010000236.1 GCA_030633365.1 Spirochaetaceae bacterium
AGCCATAGTGGATTAAGCCAGTTTGGAAGTGGACAAAGAGCACCCGGTAACTCAGCATCTGCTCCTGAAAAAGCCCAGGTAAAACGAACAACTCCAAAGGTTGGCAGGAATGATCCATGCCCCTGTGGAAGCGGTAAAAAATATAAACATTGTCATGGAAGATAGTCTACCTGTAAAGATAACCCCGTAATGGGTCAACAGGAACATTGTTTTTATATAGAGAGAAATGGAGATGAGATCCGGTACTTCTTCCACTGTTGCCCATTTCTCCTATTTTTTGCCCCTGGCTGATTCTTTGTCCATTTCTAACAAGAATCTTGTTTAAGTGACCATATAAAGATTGAAAACCACGTTCATGTCTAATTACAATATAGTTACCGTAACCTAAGGGCTGATCCCCTATAACAATAACTGTTCCGGACATTGTTGCTTTAACAGAGGTGCCAACTCTATTGGCAAGATCTACCCCGTAATGCATTCTTCGAACACCTGTAAATGGGTCGGTCCTGTATCCAAAAGGAGAACTCAGCCTTCCTGAAGTAGGGTAGAGAAAAAGTGTTCCTGTAGCTTTTTTATAATCATAATCACTTATTTTAGCCCCTGGAATAAAAAGCTGATCCCCTTCCGATATAACTTCAGTATCAAGATCATTTGCATCCAGTATATTATTTAAGGGGATGCTGTGATTTGATGCTATGGATTCAAGGGAATCTCCCTATTTAACTATATATGGTAAACCATCAGTATCTGGAATTTTTAAATTTACTCCAACCCAAATACGTCTGACATCTTCTATTTTATTATAACTTATAAGGGTTCCAACATTAATATTATATGCTTTGGATATTTCGGAAAGAGTATCACCCTCTTTAACCTGATAATCATGGGAAGTTACTGTTGAAACAATATCACCTGCCTGAATATATGGAAGGCCGGATCCCATTCCTGAAAATTCAGAAGATGCATATTCCAGCATTGAAGTAGAAATTGATACATTATCATTCTGAAGAGAAAATGCAGCATCCCTCAAAATTTTTTTATCTATATATTCTATAACAGAAAAACCAAGTGAACCTGATAATATAATAAATACAAAGGAGATCAAAACTTTTCCTCTAAAGTCCATTCGTTTTATAATTTTAACAGAATTTGAAAATAGTTTTTCTATTTTTTTAAAATCCGGAACCAGAGATTTGTTTGGTGTTAGCCTTTTTCGACCACTAATTTGTTGTCTTGTGTTTAAGTTTATCATAATGTATTCTATATATCGACAATTCTTAATCATCATATTACTATAAATGAATATAAAATTACAGAGGGTGTAGATGCCGGCCAAAATTAGTCGATTTGCTGTATTTTCTATTGTGACATCAATTTTTATTCTACTTATTATATGGAAATATGTAGATATTATGCTTATTTCTCCAACTCCGGCTTCCAGGGTAAGGGGTCCGGCTCAAATAGTGGAAAGAGGCCCCATACTTGATCGTAACGGAAGAATCCTTGCAATCCAGACTCAAATGGATTCTGTTACAGCCTGGATGCCGAATGTCCTTGATAAAAAAAGTACTGCAATTTTACTTTCAGATGCCCTTAATATAAGTTCTGAGATTATACAAAATAAATTTCAAACCTATACTGGATTTGTTTATATTAAAAGAAAAATTTCTCCTACAGAAAGTAAACGCATTAAAGACCTTTTATCTGAGGGTAATTTGATTGGAATTTCCCTTGAACCGGAATATGGTAGAAATTATCCGGAACAAAATCTTGCCTCCCACCTAAGTGGTTTTACCGGTATCGATAATATTGGTCTTGATGGAATAGAACTCAGTTTTAATGAAACTCTTGCTCCAAAATCTAATTCTACAGATGAAATAATTTATGGTAATCAACTTTTTCTTACAATAGATCTAAATATTCAATATTTTTCCCGGAAACTCGCTATAGAGGCCTATACTGACTATGATGCAGATTCTGTAATGATACTGGTAATGGACGCAAAAAATGGTGATTTCCTTAGCTGGGTTTCAATTCCTGACTACAACCCTAATACTTTTGGACAGGCGAGCCTTATAGAAAAAAATAATCTACCCGTTACCTATGCATATGAACCTGGGTCGGTATTTAAAGTATTCAGCCTTGCTTCAGAAATGGAAATTGGTGGTATTACTGCTAATACTCATTTTTATTGCGGGGGCTTTTATGAAAATCAATTTCCTGACGAATTAGTTAGAATTAATGATTTAGGAGTGCATGGGGATGTAAGCATTGCAGATATTATTAAGTATTCCTGTAATTCCGGAGCTGCCTATGCTTCTGACACTGTCACAAAAGAAGATTTTTATAATAAGATAAACTCCTTTGGATTTAACAGCAGAACAGGCCTGCCATTCCCTGGAGAAACTACTGGAATTTTAAATAAACCTGAGAATTGGTCAGGAAGATCAAAACCAACTATTGCAATTGGCCAGGAAATTTCAGTTTCTGCTGTGCAACTGATTACAGCTGCTACAGTTCTTACAAATAAGGGAACTCTTCTGGAACCTCACATTATTGATAAAATTGTTTCTCCGGAAGGAAAACTAATTAAGGATTATAAAAGGGAACCTGTCAGACATGTAATTAAGCCGGAGATTGCAAAAGCTTTACTTCTTATGATGGAAACAGCAACAGAAGATGGTGGAACAGCACGAAGAACTTCTATAGATGGCTTAAGAATTTCTGCAAAAACAGGGACTGCTCAAAAAATTGACCCGGAAAGCGGCAGATATTCTGACAATTCATTTGTCTCGTCAACCCTTTCAATTTTTCCGACAAATAATCCTCAAATTATTATGTATATTGTTATCGATACTCCTAAAGGAGATGAGTTTTATGGTGGACGTATTGTAACTCCTATTATAAAAGAACTTACAGAAGAATTGGTAAGATATTTAGATATTCCAATAGATACTGAAAATGTTATTGAGCATTCCGGTATTATTAAATTGAATAGTTCAGAAGCACTTGTTCCAGGAGAAAATATTCCAAATTTAATTGGTTTGTCAAAAAGAGAGATTCTTCCTCTTATCTCTCTTCCGGATATTTCTGTTAATATTAAAGGTGAAGGCTGGGTAATTAGGCAGGATCCTGCTCCCGGTACAAAAATAAAAAAGGGAATGACTATTACTTTGGAGTTAAAGTGAGTTTTCTGGATGATAATATTGGACTTCTAAGTGCACAGTATCCAGGCTTTAAAACTGAGGTTGCTGATAAATACCAAAATAAAGACAATATGTTTCTCTCTATAAGTAAATCAGGGCTTCCTACTGCTAAAGTAAATGGCAAGTTTATCCATTCAAACAGAGACCCCGTAAGAGAGGCAGAAAAACTTATCAGCCTGGAAATACCTAAAAATATTTCAGCCTGTATAGTAGAAGGTTTTGGTCTGGGATATTTTGTAGATGCAATCCTTGCACTTAGACCCAATATTCCTGTAATAATAGTGGAACCATCTGTTGATCGATTTATAAAAGCCATGGAAGCAAAAGATTTTAAAAATATAATTACCTCCCCTATGATAAGTCTTTTAATTGGTAGTGAGAGTGATTCTATTCGGCAAATTCTTCCAGGCCTTCCAAAAGGCAGTATTCAGATTTTTAAACACCGGGCTCTTTATGAGTTTGATAGAAAATTCTATTCAGAAGTTAATAGTATTATTCAAAATTTTATATCCAGAAGAGATGTTAATACGGCAACACTAAAAAAATTTGGTGAGCTGTGGGTAAGAAACCTTATTAGTAATTTAGATTATCTTCCAGAGGCAGGTGATGTTGGAGAACTGGCTGGATTATTCACTAACTTACCAGTACTTCTTCTTGCAGCAGGTCCATCTTTGGATAATATACTGCCCCATTTGGATAAACTTCAAAAACGGTTTATTATTGTTGCTGTTGATACATCTGCAGCAGCACTTTTTAAAGCGGGATATATACCGGATTTTACAGTTGTTGTAGATCCTCAATACTGGAATACAAGACACCTTGATAGAATTGATTTAAATAAAACAATTCTTATATCTGAATCATCAACCTACCCTGGTATATTTAGGAAAAATCATAGCAAAATGTTTTTTTGCGGCTCACTTTTTCCTCTGGGTGTATATGTGGAACAATATAGTGGTCAGAAAAAACGACTTGCTGCAGGAGGTTCAGTAGCCACGACCGCCTGGGATTTCTGCCGACTGCTTAGTAAAGGACATCTGTTCTGCGGAGGTCTTGATCTTGGATTTCCTGAAAATAAAACTCATTTCCATGGAAGCTTTTTTGAAGAAAAAGTACATACGGAAACATACAGAACAACTCCACCTGAAAATTTTGCATATAATTATATAACAAGTGGAAATACACTTCTAAGTAATAATAACAAGGGCACAAGAACTCTCACAGATCACCGTTTAAATATATATATAAAGTGGTTTGAAGAACAAATAAAAATTAATAAGGTAAGTGACATTTGGAATATATCGCCTTTGGGTATAAAAATTGAAGGTATGGATTTTAAAGATTTGAATGATTTATTTAATTATCCTGAAATTCGCATCAAAATAGAAAGTATAAAAACTAGTATTAAACAAACTTCAGATAATGAAAAAAATAAAATTGAAAAGGAATTATTAAAAGGGGTACATATCCTCCAAAAGGAATTTAACAGACTTCTAACCATATCTAACAATGCTTTAGAGCTAATATCCGGATATAAAAACTCTACAAAAAATAATCTAACAGTAAACAATTTAATAAAAGGTCTGGATACAATTGATAAACAAATAATGGGGTCTGAATCAAGTCAAATCAGCTCATTTCTTCTTCAGCCTATAATAAACGAAATTGCAGGAAAAGAAAAAGCTAAAACTTTTGATGCTGGAATAGAGGATTCAGAAGATCTTTATTTTAAAATTAGAAACGCTGCAGATTTTCACAGGTCTCTTGTCCTGTCTTATCTAAAAAACAGTTAATATACAGCCTAATAAATACTCAAGATTTACACAATATATCCGAAACTCTACATAAGGGCATTGAATTATGTCCCCAATTAGATTTAACGGTATGCTTACCTACGTCCAGGCATACCGTTTTTTTATGCCCT